>CAYZEL010000018.1:6961-19626 GCA_964477515.1 uncultured Microbacterium sp. | reverse complement strand
GTGTTCGGGTTCGAGCTCGGCCGTCCCTTGCCGCCGGCCGCGGCGAAGCGCTCGGCCGCGGCCTTGCGCTTGCCGGCCGGGTGCCACGCGCGATCCTCGGCCTTGGGTGTCGGCCCGCGACCCTCGAGCGAGCGCTTGTTCTTTCCGCCCGTGCCCTTCGTCGGGCCCTTCTTGCCCCTGCTCGCGCCGGGCCGTCCTGGCTTAGCCATCGATGCTCCAATGCGTGCCGTCTGAGGTGTCTTCGAGAGTTATGCCGGCCGCCGCGACGGCGTCGCGGATCCGGTCTGCCGCGGGCCAGTCCTTGCCAGCGCGCGCACGCGCGCGCTGATCGATCAGGCTCGTGACCAGAGTATGCAATGCGCGGGCCTCCGCGCCGTCCGAATGGCCCCGCCACCGCTCGGATGTCGGGTCGATTCCGAGAATCCCCGCCATGGTGTGGACATGGATGGCGGCGGTCGTCGCCGCATCCAGGTCGGACGCGTCCAGGGCGGCGTTGCCCGCGCGCACGGTTTCGTGCAGCACGGCGAGCGCCTCGGGAACGCCCAGGTCATCGTCCATCGCGGCGGTGAACGCATCCGGAAGATCGGTGGCGAGCCACCCGTACTCTCCGCCCTTGGCGCGCGCCAGCCGCACGAGGAACGTGCGGATTCGCTCGAGCGCCGACGCCGCCTCGGCGAACGACGATTCGGTGATGTCCAGGCTCGACCGGTAGTGCGCCGAGACCAGGGCATAGCGGACGACGAGCGGATCGTAGGCGCGCAGGATGTCGTCGGCGAGCACGAAGTTGCCGAGCGACTTCGACATCTTCTGGCCGTCGACGGTGACGAGGCCGTTGTGCACCCAGTACCGGGCGAACGCGTCACCCGCGGCCGCCGACTGCGCGAGCTCGTTCTCGTGATGCGGGAAGCGCAGATCGAGGCCGCCGCCGTGGATGTCGAACTCGGGCCCGAGGTAGCGGCGTGACATCGCGGAGCACTCGATGTGCCAACCCGGACGACCCGCACCCCAGGCCGAATCCCAGGCCGCACTCGCGGGCTCGTCCGCCTTCGCGCCCTTCCAGAGCGCGAAGTCGTGCGGATCGCGCTTGCCCCGTGGATCCGCGTCGGTCGCGGGTTCCATCGCGTCGAGCGACTGGCGCGTGAGCGAGCCGTATTCCGGCCACGAGCGGACGTCGAAGTAGACGTCGCCCTCGGCGGCGTACGCGTGTCCCTCAGCGATCAGCCGCGCGATCAGTTCCTGCATCTGCGGGATCGACGCCGTCGCGCGCGGTTCGTACGTCGGCGGACGGATGCCGATCGCGGCATACGCGTCGTTGAAGGCACGCTCCATGCGATAGGCGAGCGCCCACCAGGATTCGTCGGGCGTCGCGTTGGCGAGCACCTTGTCGTCGATGTCGGTGACATTGCGCACGTAGGTCACCGCCCCCACGCGATGCTCGAGCCACCCGCGCAGCAGGTCGAACGCGAGCGCGCCACGCAGGTGCCCGAGGTGCGGACCCGACTGCACGGTGGGGCCGCACACGTACATCGACACGCGTCCGGGCTCGCCGGGCACGAAGTCGCGCAGGCGCTGCGCCTTCGTGTCGTAGAGCCGGAGAGTCACCCACCTACCCTACCGGCGGGGGTTCTGCGCATCGAGCTGGCACGAAACGCTCGATCTGCCGAGCGGGTGCAGCGGTTTGCGACAGTTCGACGCCCCGACCACGACCCGGTAGAACTGGATGGTGCTCCCCGTCCTCGCCGTGCTCGCCGCGGCCGTCCTGTTCGGCACGACCGGCACGTCGCAGTCGCTCGGCCCCGAGAACACCACCCCCCTCTCGGTCGGAGCGGTGCGCCTCGTCCTCGGCGGCACGGGCCTCGCGGTGATCGCCTTCGTGCTCGCCCGCCGCGCCCACCGCCGCGGTACCGTCGCGCCGCGTCCCCGTCTCTCGGCGGGACCGCTTGCTCTCATGGCGCTGACCGGCCTGTGCCTCGCGCTCTACCAGCCGCTGTTCTTCCTCGGCACCGCCCGCAACGGCGTCGCGGTGGGAACGGTCATCGCGCTCGGCTCGGCGCCGATCCTGGCCGGTGTGCTCGAGTGGTCCCTGACTCGCCGCCGTCCGAGCGGCGCCTGGCTGCTCGCCACGGCACTCTCCACCGTCGGCGTCGCCCTCTTGGGTCTGGGAGGCGGGACGGATGCCGCGGGAGCCGGCGGCACCGATCCGCTCGGATTCCTCGGCTCGGTCGGCGCGGGCGCGACCTTCGCCGTCATCGCCAACGCCCAGCGGCGTCTGCTGGACGACGGGTGGGACCCCTTCACGGTGGTGGGCGCGATGGGCGCGGGCTCCGCCGTGCTCTCGGCCTGCGTGCTGCCCTTCGTCGACCTCTCGTGGCTCGGGGAACCCGCGGGCATCGTGATGGCCGTGTGGCTCGGCATCGGGACGATCTCCATCGCCTACGTGATGTTCACGTGGGGACTGAACGGGCTGACCGCGGCGACCGCGGCGACGCTGACCCTCGGTGAGCCGCTCACCGCGAGCATCCTGGGCGTCACGGTGCTCGGCGAGCAGTTGAGCGTTCTCGCCGTCGCGGGGCTCATCGTGCTCGCGGTCGGCCTCGCAACCCTCGCGTGGGGCTCTCGCGCGCCCCGGGACCCGAAGCCCTTCGCCATGGAGGCGTGACGGCTCAGGCGGGTACGACCAGCGCGACGGCGAAGGCGGCGACGCCCTCGCCCCGTCCGGTGAAACCCAACCCGTCCGTCGTCGTCGCGGCGACCGACACCGGAGCCCCGAGGATTTCGGAGAGCGTGGCCTCGGCCTCCGCGCGCCGTGCCGAGAAGCGCGGACGATTCGCCTGCACCTGCACCGAGACGTTTCCGACCGCCCAGCCGGCGTTGCCCAGCAGCTCGCGGGTTCGCGCCAGGAAAGCGTCGGCGTGGGCCCCCGCGAACTCGGGGCGGTCGACCCCGAAGTGCATGCCGATGTCGCCGAGTCCGGCGGCGGACAGCAGCGCATCGACGATCGCGTGCGCCACCGCGTCCCCATCCGAATGTCCCGCGAGTCCGGTTTCGCCGGGCCAGCGCAGGCCCGCGAGCCACAGATCCCCCGCGCCCGCGAAAGCGTGCACGTCCGTGCCCACACCGACGCGGGGACCCCGTCCAGCCGGATCGAACCGGGCGCGGGCGGGGGCGAGGGGAGCCACCAATCCGCGCGCGCGATCCATGTCCGCGGGGGTGGTGATCTTGAAGGCGAGCGGGTCGCCCGGGACGATGACGATCGGATGTCCCGCCGCGGCCACGAGCGCCGTGTCGTCGGTGTACTCCCGATCGGCGGTCGCGTACGACGCGTCGATCATCGCGCGCGGAAACCCCTGCGGGGTCTGAGCGGCCGCGAGATCGGCGCGATCGACGGCCTCGAGCACGACGTCGCCGCCGTCACGGGCACCGACGCGCTTGATCGTGTCGATGACCGGCAGGGTCGGAACGACACCGGAGCCGGTCCGGTCGACGGCCTCGACGACCCGCTCGAACACGACGGGCGGGGTGAGCGCTCGCGCAGCGTCATGGACGAGCACGATCTCGACATCGGCCCACAGCGCCGCGAGACCCGCGGCGACGGAACGCTGTCTGGTCTCGCCGCCCGTGACGACCGAGACCAGCTCGCGGCGACGCCCGCTGTCGAGCGGGGGCGCTTCTTCGGATGCCGCCAGGGCCTCGGTCAGCGCATCACCCTCACGCCCGGCGGGAGCGACGATGACCACCTGCGCGGGACCCGCCGCGGGCACACCCCGGAGGGCGGGCCGCAGCCTCGAGTGCTCGTCGATGCCGCCGAAGGCTTTGGGCGCGTTCGCGCCGAGGCGCGTGCCCGAACCACCGGCAACGACGATGATGCCGATGCGCGGCGTCGGCGTGATACTCACGCCGGGAGCCTAGCTTGCGAGGACCTCGTCGAGCACGACACCCGCGCGCTCTTCGTCGGTCTTCTCGGCCAGCGCCAGCTCAGAGATCAGAATCTGGCGAGCCTTGGCCAGCATCCGCTTCTCACCCGCGGACAGGCCGCGGTCCTGGTCGCGGCGCCAGAGGTCGCGAACGACCTCGCTCACCTTGATGACATCGCCGGAAGCGAGCTTCTCGAGGTTCGCCTTGTACCGGCGGGACCAGTTGGTCGGCTCTTCCGTGAACGGTGCGCGGAGCACCTCGAAGACCCGGTCGAGACCCTCTTTGCCGATGACATCACGAACGCCGACCAGATCGACATTGTCTGCCGGGACCTCGATGACGAGATCACCTTGAGTGACGTTGAGCTTCAGGTATCTCTTGGTCTCGCCCTTGATGACCCGGTCTTTGACTTCGATGATCGTCGCGGCCCCGTGATGGGGGTAAACGACCGTTTCGCCAACCTCAAAAAGCATGCAGTTATGTCCTTTCGGCAACCTACAGAATACCACAGGGGCCATACGCTAAGGTTCGCCGTGCACGCGCCGCAGCGACGACCGAGCGCACCCCCCTAGAATGAGACGGCAACGTCTGCGATCTCCCTGGAGGACCCGTGAAATCCCGTCGGCTCGCGTCTCTGGCCCTCGTGGCCGCCGTTCTGGTGGGAACTTCCGGCTGCGCCCTGATCTCACCGCAGGCGACGCTCATCCCCTACGCTCCGGCCGACGGCGTCAGCGCCCACACCGGCGACGTCGCCGTCCGCAACGCCCTGATCGTCTCCGACGACGGGATCGACGGGAACTTCCTCGCCGCTTTCGTCAACGAGGGCACCGCCCCGGTGACGGTCCGCATCTCGTACGGCGAGGGCGCCGACAAGACCGAGATCACGCTCCGCGTTCCGGTGAACCCGCCGATCAGCCTCGGCATGGACGGCGAGAACGACCCGCTGCCCTTCCCCGAGATCGACACCATCCCGGGCGCCACGATGCCCGTGTACTTCCAGGCCGGAGACGCCGAGGGCGCACTCGTCGAGGTCCCGATCCTCACGGGCCAGACGAGCTACCTCGAGCCGTTCGTCCCCTGAGCGGAATCGGCGCTCGGTTCGCCGAGCGCCGCGACGGCTACTCCGCCTCGAAGCGGTAGCCGAGACCCCGCACGGTGACGAGCATGGTGGGCTCGCTGGGCGTCTGCTCGATGCGTGAGCGGATGCGTTTGATGTGCACGTCGAGCGTCTTCGTGTCGCCGAAGTAGTCACTCCCCCAGACGCGGTCGATGAGCTGACCACGCGTCAGCACACGCCCGGAGTTGCGCATCAGCACCTCGAGGAGCTCGAATTCTTTCAGCGGCATGCTGATCTCGGACCCGTCCACGGCGACGCTGTGCCGGTCGATGTCGAGCGTCACGCGGCCGCCCGTCAGGATGTGGTCCTCGAGGTCCACATCGGGCTCGGTCGTGCGGCGCAGGACCGCGCGCATGCGCGCGAGGAGTTCACGCGCGGAGTACGGCTTGGTGACGTAGTCGTCCGCCCCGAGTTCGAGGCCGACGACGATGTCCACTTCGGAATCCTTCGCCGTGACCATGACGATCGGCACGGCGGAGGTCTGCCGGATGCGTCGACACACCTCGGTTCCCGACATCCCCGGCAGCATCAGGTCGAGCAGGACGATGTCGCACCCGCGCTCCTCGAAGGCGGCAACGGCTGAAGGACCGTCTTCGGCGATCTCGACCTCATAGCCTTCGCGGCGCAGCAAATAGGCCAGGGGCTCGGCCAGATCGGGTTCGTCTTCGACGAGGAGGACCCGGGTCATATCTTCTTCTCTCCCTGAGGGGCACGTTCGGCGCCGACGGCGCCTCGGCGTTTCTTGGCGGGCTCGTTCGCCTTGCGGCGGTCCGTGGGGTCAGCCGTTCTACGGCGTTTGCGGGGCTTCTCGACTTCTTCGGGGATGGCCCGCGGAAGGCGGATCGTGAACGTCGAGCCGCGTCCGGGCTGCGACCACACACGCACTTCGCCGCCGTGGCGCTGCACGGCGTGCTTCACGATCGCCAGGCCGAGGCCGGTGCCCCCGGTGCGGCGCGAACGAGCCCCGTCGGCGCGGTAGAAGCGCTCGAAGATGCGCTGCTGGTCGGCCTCGACGATGCCGATGCCCTGGTCGGTGACGGCGATCTCGACGACCTTGTCCTCGACACGCACGCCGACGCCCACGCGTCCCGCCTTCGGCGAATAGGCGATGGCGTTCGCCACGAGGTTGCTGACGGCTTCGATCAACATGGTCGGGTCGCCCCGGACGATGGCACCGCGATCTCCTCCGCGCAGCAGTTCGACGCCGGCGGAATCGGCCTGGACCGCGTTGGACTCGACGGATGCCGCGACGACCTCATCGATCGAGACGTCGCGCGGCTCCGGCAACTCGTCCGCCGCCTGCAGGCGTGAGAGATCCATGATGCGCCCCGTGAGGCGGGACAGACGAGCGGCCTCGGCCTGCAGCCGCGCTGCGAATGCGCGCACCTGCGGCGGGTCGTCGGCGGCGGATTCGATCGCCTCGGCGAGCAAGCTCACCGCTCCGACGGGTGTCTTGAGCTCGTGACTGGTATTCGCGACGAAGTCGTAGCGCATCTGTTCGAGACGCTCCTGCTCCGTGACGTCATCGACGACGAGGAGGACATGGGTGCCATCGATCGCGGCGGCGCGGGCCGACACGAGGCGGCCCTCGGTCGCGAGGAGCGCGGTCCCGCCGGCTGCCCGGCGCATGCGAAAGCGCGCGCTCTCGGCGCCGCCCGAGGTGCGCGTCGCACGGACGAGCGCGCGCAGGTCCTCGACGCTGATGACCTCGCCCGCCGACATGCCGAAGCCCGGGGCCGCGGGGGAAGCCGCGACGACCGTGAGAGAGGCATCGACGACGGACGCCGCGCCGTCCATGGCGTCGAGCACCTGAAGGATGCCGGAGGGAACGCTCGCGCTCGCTTCGGCCTGGGCCCGCTGTGCCGTCCGCAGCGCGACGAAGACCAGAGTGGATACGCCGAGGCCAATCACCGCTCCCGCAAACAATGCGAGGAGCGCGATCTGCACCGGGTCCATGAGTCCCAGCGTAGGGTCACGCGTCGAGAACGGCTGACCGGGGCCGCGAGAGGGCGGCGGCCACCCGGGTACTATTCACCGGAGCGGCACCGTCCGTTAACCTTCGACGGAGATGATCGCGGAGGTCGCGGGCGCCGTGTCCGACCGACCGGGAAAGGGATCAGCACCGTGCGCGAAGTCTTCCATCAGTCCCTCGAGGACGTCCAGGGGCGCCTCGTCGAGATCTCCGAGCTCGTCGCGATCGCGATCGAGAAGGCCACCCAGGCGTTCGGCTCGAGCGACGTCTCGCTCGCCGAAGAGGTCATCGACGCCGACAGCATCATCGACGACAAGGCTGTGGCGCTGGACGAACTCGCGATCGAGATCCTCGCCCGCCAGCAGCCGGTCGCTCGCGACCTGCGCATCGTGGTCAGTGCGCTGCGGATGTCCGCCTCGCTCGAGCGCATGGGTGACATCGCCGAGCACATCGCGCAGCTCACGCGCTACCGCTTCCCCGAGCGCGCGATCCCCAAGGGCCTGAAGAGCACGTTCACGAGCATGGGCCAGATCGACGTGCAGATGGCGAAGATGCTGACCGAGCTGCTGCGCACGCAGGATGTCGGCATCGCCGAAGAGCTGCGCAATCTCGACGACCAGCTCGACGACCTGCACGTCTCGGTCTTCGAGAAGGTCCTCGGCGAGAACTGGCAGGGAGAGGCGATGGCGACGGTCGACGCGACCCTGGCGAGCCGCTACCACGAGCGCTTCGGCGACCACGCCGAGTCCGTGGCGAAGAAGGTCGTCTACCTCGCGACGGGCGACTGGGTGGACACGAACGCCAGCACCGTCTGACCCGATCACACCAGCAACGACGGAGGGACCGGATGCCTCGGCATCCGGTCCCTCCGTCGTTCGGCGTCGGTGCGCCTACTTCTTGCCCTGCGCGGCGACAGCGGCGGCCCCCGCGGCAGCGGCCTCCGGGTCGAGGTACTCGCCCGGGCCGAGGGGACGGAGGTCCTCGTCCAGGCGATAGACGAGCGGGATGCCGGTCGGGATGTTGAGCTCCGAGATGTCGTCGTCGCTGATGCCCTCGAGGTGCTTCACGAGTCCGCGCAGCGAGTTGCCGTGGGCCGTGACCAGAACGGTCTTGCCTGCGCGCAGGTCGGGCACGATGCCGCTCTCCCAGTACGGGAGCATGCGGTCGATGACGAGCTTGAGCGACTCGGTACGCGGGATATCCCCGTCGATTCCGACGTAGCGCGGGTCGGAGACCTGGCTGAACTCGTCGTCGTCCGCGATCTCGGGCGGCGGCACGTCGAACGAACGGCGCCACAGCATGAACTGCTCGGGGCCGAACTCGGCGAGGGTCTGCGCCTTGTCCTTGCCCTGCAGCGCGCCGTAGTGGCGCTCGTTCAGGCGCCAGGAGCGGGTCACGGGGATCCACAGGCGGTCGGCCGCGTCCAGCGCGATGTTGGCGGTCTGGATGGCGCGGCTGAGCACCGAGGTGTGCAGGACATCGGGCAGCAGGCCCGCTTCGGCGAGCAACTCGCCACCACGCCGAGCCTCGGCCTTGCCGAGATCTGTCAGGCGCACATCGACCCAACCGGTGAAGAGGTTCAGCTCGTTCCACTCGCTCTGGCCGTGGCGGAGCAGGATCAACGTATAAGGCTCGGTCATGCGCCCATGATATCGAGGCAAGGTGACGCTCATCCCGCCATCATGGAGGGATGAGCCCGCAGCCCCCACCCGCACGAGGTCACGTCGGGCAGGCGACGCGCGGCACGACCGGGACGAACCGGTTGCGACGCAACGACCGGTACCTCGCCGGACTGCCGGAACTCCGCCGCACCGACGATCCGCTGGTCGTGGACCTGGGGTTCGGGGCGAGCGCGGTCACTGCTCTCGAGCTCTGGACCCGCCTGGCGCGGGTACGACCGGATGTCGAAGTGATCGGCGTCGAGATCGACCCCGAACGCGTCGCCCGGGCGCGTGAGCAGCTGGCCGCGGTCCGCGACGGCGCGACATCATTCGCACCCGAAGCCCGGGTCGCATTCGAGGTCGGCGGATTCGAGGTGCCGTTGCCCGGTGCACGTCGCCCGGTCCTGGTTCGCGCGATGAACGTGCTGCGCCAGTACGACGAGGGACAGGTCGCGGATGCCTGGGCCCTGACATCCGCTCGACTGCAGGCCTCGGGAACGCTCGTCGAGGGCACGTGCGACGAGATCGGCCGCGTGTGCCCGTGGATCGACGTCGACTGGGCGGGTCGGCCCCTACGTGTGACGGTCTCGCTGCGGCTGGCCGAGCTCGAGACTCCCTCGATCGTCGCCGAGCGCCTGCCCAAGGCACTGATCCACCACAACGTCCCGGGCGAGCGTGTGCACGCCGTACTGTCGGCTCTCGACACGGCGTGGACCCGCGCCTCTCCCCTGGGGGTGTTCGGTCCGCAACAGCGCTGGATCGCCGCGGTCGAGGCGCTACGCGCCTCGGGCGTCCCCGTGCTGGGAGGCCGGTCGCGGTGGCGACTGGGGGAACTCAGCCTGCCCTGGGCGGCCGTCGCTCCCGACTGACCGAAGACGTCAGATGCGCGGGATCGCTTCTCGTGCACGATCGGGAGGCATGCCCGCACCGATCAGCAGGTCGACCACGAAGGGGCGCAACGCGGCGATGAGGTTCTGATCGCCGAGGCCCGCACCCGGCACGACCTGCCGCGGGTCGAGGTGGTGGGCGATGCCGAGCAGCGCTTCCTGCGCGATGGGCTCGAGCGAGATGTCGGCGAGCGACTGTTCGACGAGGGAAGCGCCGCGCCCGAGCGACAGCACCAGGTCCGCGGCGACGGGACGCGGCACGCGGTCGTCGACGAGGTAGACGGTGCGCCGCGCGACGACACGCAGGTTGCGGGTCGCGAGGTCCATGGCGGCGAGCACGCGCTCGGCGCGCGCCAACTCGGCCCGGCTCGCCCACAGCCAGGGCGAGATGCGCGCGATGGCGACCGAAGAGTCGAGGGTTTCGCGCCAGGCTCGCACGAGCGGATCGAGCGCGCGTGCCTTTTCGAGCCCTCTCTCGGCGCGGGCACGGTCTCCGGTGCGCAGCGCGATCGCCAGGCTCATGACGGCGCCATCGAACGCTCGGAACAGCGTGGCGACATCCCGCCGCGCCTCGCCACGCGGACTGCGCGGGATCAGCGCGGTCGCCAGCAGGGCCGCCACTCCCCCGATCACCCCGTCGATCATGCGCGAGAACGGCACACTCGTCGAGGCGGGGATGATCAGCACGATGAGCGACTGGATCGCCGCCGCGATCGCGAAGCTCGCCTGCGGGGAGAGGAATCGCGCCACGATCAGAGTCACCGCCAGGGCGAGGCCGACCTGCCACCACCCGCGTCCCGCCCCGAGGAGCAGGATCTCGGCGATCAGGATGCCGACGATCATCCCGATGACGGTCTCGAACACGCGCCGCGGACGGGCATCGCGCACCAGACCGAGACTCGCGACGGTCACGGTCCCGGCGAGCAGCGGCGTCTGATGCCCCACGACGAAGTATGCGAACGCGTATGCGGCCGTCGCCGCGATGACGATCTGGACGATCGGCAGGGCCGAGTTGCGCACACGACGCACACCCGGTCGCGGATCGAAGCGATCGCGCAGCCGCACGGGAATCGCGGTCGTGATCGGCGGCAGCGACGCGGGGCCAGAACCGGCTTCCGGCTCGCCGGAACCGGCAGAACGGCCCGCGCCGTCGCTCACGCGCGTGCGCGCGCCGAGAGCCGCGGCAGACGGGGAACGGATGCCTCGGCACCGGCCCCCGGCGGCACGATGACCTCTTGCGCGGCCACCACCGTCTCGTCCCCCGCGGCGATCGTCAGCGTCGCATCGACCGGCAGGGTGCGCTTGACCACGGCGAGCGCGATCGGTCCCAGTTCGTGGTGCAGTGCTGACGACGTGAGGCGTCCCACCTCGTGACCGTCGAACGACACGAGCGCCCCGGGCTCGGGCAGAAGCGCGTCGCTGCCGTCCAGGTGCAGGAAGACCAGTCGACGCGGGGGATGGCCGAGGTTGTGGACCTTCGCGACCGTCTCCTGCCCGCGATAGCACCCCTTGTCGAGGTGCACGGCCGAGCGCAGCCAGTCGAGTTCGTGGGGCAGTGTCCGCTCGTCGACCTCGTTCGCCCGCCGGGGACGCCACGCGGCGATCCGGAGCGCCTCGGCAGAGATCAGGCCGGCGGCTTCGACATCGTCGGTGTCCGCGATCGCGCGTGCCAATGCGGCGGCGGCATCGGTCGTCACGATCGCCACGCGCCAGTCCCAGCCCCCACCGGGGTGCGGCTCGGCGGCGTATTGGTGCCCACCGATCGCGACGTGCGACCACGGGTCGGCCCAGACCAGCGACACTCCCGCGGGTGCGTGCGCCCGATGCACGGCAAACGCCTCGGCGGCACCCCCACCGACGAAGCCGATCGCGGTGAGATCCGCCTCGAGCGTCACGACGACCTGGGCGCGGAAAACCATGCGCTTCAGCCACGTGACGAGTGCGTCGACGCTGGTCGCGTCCACGATGAGCCACGCCGTCACGCCGTCGTCCAGAACGGATGCCGCGTGCTCCACGTGTCCGTGCGGGTCCAGCACGAGAAGCTCGGTCGCTCGGCCCGGCTCGAGCCGCACCAGGGACTGCGACGTGATCGAGTCGAGCCAGGTCAGCCGGTCGGCACCCGCGACCGACACGACGACGCGGTCGCCGAGATGCACGAGCGCACGCCCTTCCGCGAGCAGGCGCTGCTCGCGCAGGAAGGTTCCGAAGTGCAGCGGCGCGCCGCTCAGATCATCCGTTACGGCACCCGGGAGTCCGGCGAAGGGAGAGGCCATCACTCCGCCTTGGCCAGGCGGGCGGAGGCGTGACTGCCGAGCTCGGTTCCGAGCGCCGCGATGTCCCACGCCCACAGCAGGTGACCATCGACGAGACCGTACAGCCGCGTCGCAGCCGCGTACTCCTTGGCTCCGGGCGGGCGCACGACGGCATCCGTCGCGAGATCGATGCGCGGACCCGTGACGTGGCCGAGGTAGAGCTCCGATATCCCATCGGAATGGACGATCACGGCCTCGATCTCGAATCCGCCCTCGGCGATGCGCAGTGCCTCGACGTCGTCGACGGTTCGCGGGGGCGCCGGCGAGAGAGCGGGAAGCAGACCCGGGCCCGCATCCGCGTCACCGAGCGGGCGTGCGAGGCGCCAGTATCCCGTCTCGGCGACCAGCTGCACGCCGGGACCGTCGTCGCCGGAAGACATCCACGCGGTCGCCGAATAGTTCAGGTAGTCGCCACCGTCGTGGCTGAAACTCACGCGATGGGCGAACTCTCCGGCATAGCGGTGTCCCGCCGCCTCGTAGTCGATCACGCCGGTGCCCTCCCAGACGCCGACGAGCCACGAGAGCGGCACCAGGTCGGCGGGTAGGTCTGTCGGCAGATCGATCACGATCGGCCGATCAGCGCTGGCCGCGATAGAGGTTGACGATCACCACACCCGAAACGAACGCGATCGCAACGGATGCCAGGGCGAGGAGTCCCACGAAGAAGATCTCGAGAGCGAGGAGGTCCATGCTGACACTCTAGCCCGCCCGAGCCCGCGCGGATCAGCGCGGAATGCCTATCGGCTCGGAATGCCCGTCAGCCCGGAAAGCCTGTCAGCCCGGAATGATCGTCGCGAGCCC
>CAYZEL010000018.1:0-6861 GCA_964477515.1 uncultured Microbacterium sp. | reverse complement strand
CGGAATGCCCGTCAGCCCGGAAAGCCTGTCAGCCCGGAATGATCGTCGCGAGCCCGACCGCGACCGAGACGACCCCGAGGGCCACCAACGCGCCGAGCACACTGGCCGCTACGCGCCGGATGAAGCCGGTGGAGCGTCCGTAGGCCAGCTGCACCCCGAACGATACGAGCAGGCTGGCCGCCAGCGCGAGGACGAACCACTGCGCCTGCTGCGGGGCGGGCACGAAGATCGCGACCGCGATTCCGCCGAGGAGCGCCGCGATCCAGACGGCAGCGATTCCGGAGACGCTCGAGCGGGGAGCGAGTTCGGGTGCCGACATGCATTCATCTTCCCCCACGGACGCTGGTCGCGCGAGCCGGAAAAGGGCGCGGGCGGCCCGATTGCCGCGGTCGGCGTAATATAGGGGGCCACGACGACCCTGGGGGCGTCGCCCGAGAGGAAACGCGTGGCCCAACTGCTCGTTCTGAGTTCCGCACACGGCAGCGGTCCCGTTCTGCCGTCCCTGGAACTCTTGAGCCACCGCGTCCGGCAGATTCCCGCCGAGCCGGCCCAACTCGTCAATGCTCCGAGCGCTGACGTCATCTTCGTCGACGCGCGCACAGACCTGGTCGGTGCGAAGTCGCTCTGCAAGATCCTCAACACCACCGGGCTCGATGCACCCCTCATGCTCGTTGTCACCGAGGGCGGATTGACCGCCGTCAGCACCGACTGGGGCGTCGACGACGTGATTCTCGTCAGCGCGGGTCCCGCCGAGGTCGATGCTCGTGTCCGGCTGGCGATGGGCCGGATGTCGCAGGAGCAGGTCTCGACGCGCATCCAGACGTCCGGAATCACGATCGACGAGTCCTCCTATTCGGCCAAGGTCCACGGCAAACCCCTCGACCTGACGTACAAGGAGTTCCAGCTCCTGCACTTCTTCGCCACGCACCCGTCGCGTGTCTTCACCCGCGAGCAGCTGCTCAGCGAGGTGTGGGGATACGACTACTTCGGCGGCACCCGCACCGTCGACGTTCACGTTCGGCGACTGCGCGCGAAGCTCGGCGACCTCGAGCAGCTCATCGGCACGGTGCGGAACGTCGGCTATCGATTCAACGTCTACGAAGACGACCAGCTCCCGACCGCCAGTGGCCGCCAGGGCTGACGCCCCATCATTCGGTTCACCCGCCGGACACGTGCGCCCTGCAATGATGGACCATGCTCGAATCCTCGATCCTCGACGCCGGTCTGGGCGATGCCGACGATGACGACTTCGATGAAGCCGTCGAAGCGTTCGACTCGCAGCTCCCCGAGAACAGATACCTCGACCGCGAGCTGAGTTGGCTCGCGTTCAATCAACGCGTTCTCGAACTCGCCGAGGATCCGAGTGTTCCCGTGCTCGAGCGCGCGAACTTCCTCGCGATCTTCGCCAGCAACCTCGACGAGTTCTTCATGGTGCGGGTCGCGGGTCTGCGTCGCCGCATCATCACCGGACTCGCGGTCCCGACGAACGTCGGTCGGTCGCCCACCGAGGTCCTGGCCGACATCTCGGCCGAGGCCTACAAACTTCAGTTGCGTCACGCGGAAGCCTGGCGCGCCGTGGTGCAGCCCGACCTCACCGCGGCCGGAATCGAGGTCGTCACCTGGGACTCGCTCGGCGACGACGATCGCGTCGCGCTGTACGAGTACTTCCAGTCGCAGGTCTTCCCCGTCCTCATGCCCCTCGCGGTGGACCCCGCGCATCCGTTCCCCTACATCTCGGGACTCTCGCTCAACCTGGCCGTGCGCATCCGCAACGCCCGCACGGGGCGCCAGGAGTTCGCGCGTCTGAAGGTCCCGCCGATGCTGCCACGGTTCGTCGAGGTGCCGGGTGCCGCGAGCTCCGGGCGCGGACGCTACCTGCCGCTCGAGGACCTGATCTCGAACAACCTCGTCGACCTCTTCCCCGGGATGGAGGTGCTCGACCACCATGCCTTCCGCCTGACGCGCAACGAAGACATGACGATCGAAGAGGATGAGACCGAGAACCTCATCCAGGCCCTCGAGGCGGAGCTGCTGCGGCGCCGTTTCGGCCCGCCGATCCGGCTCGAGATCACCGACGACATGGACGACGTCACGCTCGGCCTGCTGATCCGCGAACTCGACATCACGGAGCAGCAGGTCTTCCGCCTGCACGCGCCCCTCGACCTGCGCGGACTGTTCGACCTCTCGCGCATCTCGCGGCCGGACCTGCACTACCCGCCGCATCTTCCGACCACGGCGCTGGCGTTCCAGCCGGGCGACAACAACGAGCGCGCGGACATCTTCTCGGCGATCCGTCAGGGCGACGTGCTCGTCCACCACCCGTACGAGTCCTTCGCGACGAGCGTCCAGGCGTTCCTCGAGCAGGCGGCCAAGGACCCGCACGTGCTCGCGATCAAGCAGACGCTCTACCGCACGTCGGGCGACAGCCCGATCGTCGAGGCGCTGATCGACGCCGCCGAGGCGGGCAAGCAGGTGCTCGCGCTGGTCGAGATCAAGGCCCGCTTCGACGAGGCCGCGAACATCGTCTGGGCGCGCAAGCTCGAGAAGGCGGGCGTCCATGTCGTGTACGGCCTGGTCGGCCTGAAGACGCACTGCAAGCTCGCACTCGTCATCCGAGAGGAGGGCGGTGTGCTGCGCAGCTACAGCCACGTCGGCACGGGCAACTACAACCCCAAGACCAGCCGCATCTACGAGGACTTCGGCCTTTTCACCGCCGACGACCAGGTCGGCCGCGACCTGACCCGCCTGTTCAACGAGCTCTCGGGCTACGCGATCGAGAAGAAGTTCAAGCGCCTGCTCGTGGCGCCCCTGCACCTCCGGAAGGGCCTGCTGCGACTGATCGACAAGGAGCGCAGGAACGCGCTCGCCGGCAAGCCCGCGAAGATCCGCTTCAAGGTCAACTCCATGGTCGACGAACAGATCATCGATGCCCTGTACCGGGCGAGCCAGGCCGGCGTCTCGATCGAGATCTGGGTGCGCGGCATCTGTTCGCTCAAACCCGGTATCGAGGGCGTCAGCGACAACATCACGGTGCGGAGCATCCTCGGCCGGTACCTCGAGCACTCGCGCATCTTCGCGTTCGAGTCGGGTGGCGATCGCCAGGTGTACATCGGCAGCGCCGACATGATGCACCGCAACCTCGACCGCCGGGTCGAGTCCCTCGTGCGCGTCGTCGCTCCCGCGCACCTCAAGGAGCTCGACGAGCTGTTCGACCTGGCCATGAGCGATGGCACGAGTTCGTGGTGGCTCGGGCCCGAGGGCGCCTGGACCCGCCACAGCACCGACGCAGAAGGACGGCCGCTGGTCGACATCCAGGACAAGACGATGCACGATGTCCAGCGCCGTCGCCGCGCGCGAGCGGTGCGATGACGGACACCGCCGTCTACGCGGCGGGAGCGGTGATCTGGCGGCTCGTCGAGGGCAAGCTCCACATCCTCGTCATCCACCGCACGGCCTACGCGGATGTGACCCTGCCGAAGGGCAAGGTCGATCCGGGCGAGATGCTCGCCGAGACGGCCGTGCGCGAGGTCTTCGAAGAAACCGGTATCCGCGTCGCGCTGGGAATCCCCGTCGGCGTCTCGCGCTACCGTCTGCCGAACAAGCGCCAGAAGATCGTGCACTACTGGTCCGCGGAGGCCACGGATGACGCGATCCGCGCATCGCGTTTCGTGCCGAACAAAGAGGTCGCCGCTCTCGAATGGGTGACGCCCAAACGGGCACGAACGTATCTGAGCTACCCGGTGGACGTCGAGATCCTCGACGCCTTCCTGAAGTTCGTCGATGACGGGGTGCTCCAGACCTTTCCCCTCATCGTGCTGCGGCACGGCAAGGCGGTCAGCCGCGATGCGTGGACCGGACCGGATGCGCTGCGCCCCCTGACCGCCCGCGGCACCCGCCAGGCGCACGCGATCGTCGGTCCGCTCCTGGCTTTCGGGACGCGCAAGATCATCTCGTCGGACGCGGTACGGTGCCTGACCACCGTCACCCCGCTCGCCGCTGTTCTCGGCAAGCCGATCCGGCGGACCGAGCTGATCAGTCAGGATGCCTGGGAACAGGGCCGTGCGGACATCCGGGGCGTCGTGGGCAAACGGGTGCGCTCCGGAAACCCGGCCGTGCTCTGCAGCCACGGACCGGTGTTGCCCGAGATCCTGAGTGAGATCGCCCTGGCGACGGGCACCCTCCGCGGGTCGTACCTCGGCAGTGCGTCGACGCTGGAGTTCGCGGCGTTCTCGGTCGTGCACCTGTCGGCGACGAATCCCGGTTCGGGCATCGTCGCGATCGAAACGCACACGCCGAAGGAGTGAGCGAGCAACCCGGACACGCCCTCGCGTCGGCGATACGGCGCTCGGGGGTACGTGTCGCGTGGCAGGCGATTCCGCGCGACCGTGCCCGCCGGGATGTCGCCGACGCCCTGGTCGCGAGACTCGCCGGACCATACGGAGAGTCGGTCACGGTGGGCCGCCGGTGCGAACGCTGCGGAGCCTCGAGCCACGGGCGCCCGCTCGTCGCCGGCGCCCCGGTGCACGCGAGCATTTCGTACGCGGGCGATCTCGTCGTCGCCGCCGTGGCCGATGCCTGCCGCGTCCTCGCACTCGGCATCGATGCCGAACGGGTCTCACGCGTGCGCCGAGACGACCTGCGCGGCGTCATCACCCCGGGACGCGGCACATCACTGCGCCGGTGGACACGCGTCGAGGCCGTGCTCAAAGCCGACGGCCGGGGTCTCTCGATCGAGCCGGCACGAGTGCGCATCGAGCGTTCGATCCGCGGAGTCCACGGGAGCATCGCGGGCGGCGACACCGGGACGGCAGCCGGCGCCCTCGACATCCGCCCCCGGCTGCTGCGCGTGCGCGGTCCGCGGGGCGTCGTGATCTCGCTCGCGGTCACGTCAGTCTGACGCGGCGAGCGCCGGCAGCGGCGTCTGCGAGAGCCAGCGCATGAAGAAGTCCGCGAGCGGCGCGTCGGCGACCGACTCCGCACACACGACGAAGTCCTCGGTCGTTGCGAGACCATGGCGGCGCTCGGCGCACCAGCGCCGCAAGACCGCGAAGAACGCCGCCTCTCCGATCCGCAGACGCAGGGCATGGAGGGTGAGCGCACCGCGCTTGTAGACGCGGTCGTCGAACATGAGGTCGGGACCGGGGTCCGAGAGCAGCAGATCCTGCGGCAGGACACGGAGCATCGCATGGTGTGCGGCCGCGCACGCGGCGACCGACGGACCCCCGGATGCCTCGGACCAGAGCCACTCCGCGTAACAGGCGAAACCCTCGTTCAGCCAGATATCGCGCCAGTGCGCGAGCCCGACGCTGTTGCCGAACCACTGGTGCGCGAGCTCGTGCGCGACGAGCCGCTCTTCCGAGCCGTCGAGGTGGTTCGACCCGAAGGTCGCCATCCCCTGGGCCTCGAGCGGGATCTCGAGCGGGTCGGCCGTGACGACGACGTCGTAGCGCGAGAACGGGTACGGCCCGAAGACACGCTGGAACACCCGCATCATGTCCGGCAGATCCGAGAAGGCCGTTCCGACGACAGCCGTCAGCTCGCGCGGGTGATGCAGCATCCCGGTCACACCGTCGAGGTCGACCGGCGTCTCGACGTAGCGCCCGATCTGCACCGCGACGAGATAGGTGGGGGTGGGCGCGGCCTGCTCAAAGACCCAGGTGGCCGCGCCGCCCACTCGGCCGAGCGAGACGCGCTGACCCGTCGCGACGACGCGGTACGCGACATCCGTCGTCACCGCGATGCGATAGGTCGCCTTGTCGTCGGGGCGGTCATTGCAGGGGAACCACGTCGGCGCGCCCGTCGGCTGAGCGGCGACGAGCACCCCGTCCTCGAGCTCTTCCCATCCGATCGTCCCCCACCGCGACCGGCGCGGCGCGGGCGACCCCGCATACGTGATCTCCACCGAGAACCGCTGATCGAGCGCGATCGCAGTGCTCGGGGTGACACGGATCATCCGCGGTCCCTGCCGGTAGGCCGTGCGGCGGTCGCCGTCCACGCGGACCTTCGAGGCGCGCAGACCCACCAGGTCGACGGCAAACGAGCGGATCGGACGCCGGGCGACCGCGTTCAGGACGACCCGCCCCGAGAGCCGGTTGGTCGACGGTTTGTAGGTGATCTCGATGTCGTAGGACTCGACGTCGTACGACAGGTCCCCGCTCTGCGGGGCGTATACATCGGGTGCCGGCAGTTGGGCGCCGGTCACTGGGAGCTCGTCTGGTACGAGCGAACCTTGACCGCCCGCCAGGGCCCGATCGGGTTTCCGCTCCAGCGGCTGCCGATGGGAACCGTCTCGCCGCGCATGACGAGCGATGCGGGCCCCACCGTCGCGTGGGCGCCGATCGAGGCCGCGGGGAGGATCACGCTGTGGGGTCCGAGCGTTCCGCCGGGTTCGATCGTGACGACATCCATGCTCATGATCCGATCATGGAATAGGTGCGTCTGCACGACGCAACCCCGATTGACCGTGGATGCGTCGCCGAGCGTCACGAGATCCGGTTCGGGCAGCCAGTAGCTCTCGCACCACACCCCGCGGCCGATCTTGACGCCGAGCGAGCGCAGCCAGACGGCGAGCGCGGGAGTGCCGGTCGCGGCGCGCGCGAACCAGGGGGCCGCCACCATCTCGACGAAGGTGTCCGACACCTCGGTCCGCCAGACGAAACTCGACCACAGGGGTTTCTCGCCCGCGTGGATGACGCCCACGAGCGCCCACTTCGCGAGTGTCGATACACCCGCCGCGGCCGCGCCGGCGATGAGCAGGACGATGCCCGACAGCAGCACCGCGACGATCGCACCGAACGTCTGCACGAGCAGCGCGAGCACGAACACCACGCCGAGGCCGATCGCGCAGGTCACGATGACGGG
>CAYZEL010000017.1:0-24906 GCA_964477515.1 uncultured Microbacterium sp. | reverse complement strand
CTCGAGGGGCGACGAGAGCGTCACCGTCAGCGTGGCCCGGTTGAGCACGTCGCCGCGCTTGGCGATGACCGCGGTCGGCGCCGTGACCCGCAAGCCCGGTCCGTCAGCGGTGTCTTCGACCTGCCAGATGTCGTAGGCCTCTTGGGCGTACAGGGCGGTGACTCCGGGTCGGAGCTGCCAGAACCCATCGGTGAACTTCATTACTTGACTGCTCCTGCTGTGATGCCGCGGGTGAGCGTGCGTTGGAAGATGAGGAAGAAGATGAGCGTCGGGATGATGCCGAGCAGCGCGGACGCGCTCGTCGTGGTCACGTCCATCAGGCGATCCCCCTGCAGGACGCTGATGGCGACCGGCACGGTTTGATTGGCGTTCGACGCGAGGAACGTCAGCGGGATGAGGAACTCGTTCCACGTCCAGATGAAGAAGAAGATGAGCAGCACCGCCAGGGTCGGTCGGCTGATCGGGAAGACCACCCGCCACAGGATCTTCCAGCGACCCGCGCCGTCGATGGACGCGGCCTCGAGGATCTCCTTGGGGAACGTGCCGTACACCGACGAGAGCAGGTACGTGCCGAACGCCGCCTGGATGACCGTGAAGATGATGATGACCGACCACACGCTGTCGTAGAGGCCCACCTCTTTGAACATGTAGTACAGCGGGTACAGCAGGGCCTCCTGCGGCAGCAGGTTGGCGAGCAGGAACAGCAGGACGATCCACGAGCGCCCGCGCACGCGGCCGATGCCGATCGCGAACGCGTTGAACATCGAGATCACCACGGCGAGCACCGCGACGATGCCGGAGATGAAGATCGAGTTCCACACCTTCTCCGGGAAGTTCACGCGCTCCCAGAACTTCACGATGCCGGTGAAGTCGAGCGACTCGGGCAGCGCCAGCGGCCCGGAGGTCGCGTAGTCGACCGGTGACTTGAACGAGTTGACGAGCACGAGATAGAACGGCGCGATGACCAGCAGTGCCCCCACGACGACGAGGGCGAGCAGCAGCCAGTCGATCCCCCGCTTCTTGGTCATCCCGCCGCGCGATCGGGGCGCCCTGCCGGGCTTGCGCGCGGGCGCGATCGCCGTCTCTTCGAGAACGGTGGCAGCCATCACAGACCCGCCCTTTCCTTGCGCTCGATCGAGTTCTGCACGCGGATGAACACAATCGACACGATCACGACGACGATCGTCAGGACCGTGGCGATCGTCGCGCCGTAGCCGACGTGCCGCTTGGTGAAGAACTCCTGGTAGGCGTAGTACGCCGGAACGAGGGTGGCGCCCGCGGGGCCGCCGCGGGTGATGACGTACACGGGGCCGAAGACCTTCAGGGCGGCGATCGTGCACGTCAGCGTGACCACGAAGATCTCGGGACGGATGATGCTCATCGTGATCGCGGAGAAGCGCTGGAACCAGTTCGCTCCGTCGAGCTCCGCCGCCTCGTAGAGCTCGGGGTCGACGCGCTGGAGGGCCGCCATGAAGACCACGACGGGGTACCCGATCTGGACCCACACCAGCACGACCATCAGGACGATGAGGGCGGAGGGCATCTTGCCCAGCCAGTCCACGGGCGCGACGCCGAAGAAGCCGAGGATCTGGTTCAGGGCGCCGTCGGCACCCGGGCGGACGATCCAGCCGATCACGATGCCCGCGACGGCCACCGGCAGGATCTGCGGGAGGTAATACGTCGCGCGCAGGAAACTGCCGACCTTCCCGCCGAACTTGCGCCCGACGACGTCGAACAGCAGCGCCGCGACGAGCAGGCCCACCGTGGTCGGGACGACCACCATCGCAAGCACCATCCAGATGGAGTTCGCGAAGGACGTCCAGAAGTCCTCGTCCGTGATGAGCTTCGCCCAGTTCTCGAGGCCGATGAAGTCCGGTGTGCCGACCCCCTTCCAGCTCGTGAAGGTCAGGTACACGTTCCAGACGAGCGGGACGATGACGATGACGAGCAGCAGGACGAACCCCGGGAGCAGGTACAGCCAGTAGCCGCCGGCGCCGCCGCCGCGCTGCGGGATCGACGGCTCCTCGGGGGGCAGCTTCGCGCGCCGTGCGCGCGGTTCACGCGTGGTGAGGGTCATGAGGTGCTTCCGTGTGGTGTGCGGGGCGGCGGTCCGGGTGAGGTGCCCGGGCGGGGGACGTGCGCGACGTCGCCCCACCCGGGCACCCGGCAGGGTCAGCGGTATTCCGCCGTGCCCTCGTCGTAGGCGGATCCGAGGTTCTCGTTCGTCGTGGCCGGATCCTGGGCGCCGGTGACCAGGCCCTGCAGTTCCTGCACGATGACGTCGTAGAAGCCGGGTGCGGGCCAGTCGGGGTAGAACGACAGGCCGTCGGCGTCGAGGATGCCGTTGAAGACGCCGATGAGCTCCTGACTCTTCTCGTCCGTGATGTCGGCCGGGTCGGCGGCGACGGGGAGACCGCCGTTGTTGCCGATGATCGCCTGGATCTCGGGACGCATCGTGATGTCGATGAACTTGTACGCCAGGTCCTTGTTCGTGGCGTTCTCGGGGACGACCCAGAGGTTGCCGGAGGACCCCAGCGACAGGTCACTTCCGGGGAAGGCGGTCATCGTCCAGTCGAAGCCGGTGGCCTCGGTGACGAAGCGCCCGTACCACCACGAGCCGGACACGAAGATGGGCGCGGTGCCGTTGATCCACGAGACGCCGGCGTCCTCGGCTTTGATCGACGAGACATCGGATGCGATGTAGCCCTTGTCGACGTAGTCGAGCAGCGTGTCGCTCGCGTACGTGACCTCGGGACCCTGCCAATCGACCGGGTTCGCGTACAGCTGGTAGTCGTCGACGAACTGGCGGTCGCCCTCGCTGAGCGCGAGCTGGTACCAGAGCTGGCCGAGGGGGTACTCGGCACCGGCCTCGGCGAGCGGGGTGATGCCCTGTGCGACGAAGGCGTCGAGCACGGCCACGAACTCGTCGTAGGTCGTCGGCACCTCGAGGCCCGCCGCGGCGAAGGCGTCGAGGTTGTAGTAGACACCGACGAACTCGCCGTAGTTGGGGATGCCGTACCAGGTGTCCCCACCCATCACGCCGTCTTCGCTGTACTTGGCCGTCGTCTGCAGCGACGGCGCGAGCTTGTCCGCCCAGCCGTACTCCTCGACCGCGTCGCCGATGTCGGTGATCAGACCGGTTGAGGCGAGGAATCCGGCTGTCGCGTTGCCCTTGTTGAACTCCATGAGGTCGGGCGCGGCGTCGGTGTCGAGCACCTGGCTCGCGGTCTTCTGGATCTGCTCGAAGGACTTCTCCTCGAACTCGACCTTCGCGCCGGTCTCTTCCTCGAAGACGTTTATCGCCTCGGCCCACGCCTTGCCCATGGCGCTGTCGGCACCCTCGTAGTGCCAGAGCTTGAGGGTGTTCTCGTCGCCTCCGCCGCCGGAACCTCCCGAGCAGGAGGAGAGGGCGAGCGCGCCGACGGCGAGCGCGCCGACAGCGGCGATGAGCCGCGCGTGCTTCTTCCTGTTGTGTTGCTGTGCCATCGTCGGCACTCCTTTCTTGGTGACCCGCATTGGTCGGGATCGGTGGGCCGCGCGCGGGTGGGGCGCGGAGTCTCGTCGAAGCGCTTCGATCACGGTCATGGTCTGCCGCATGTTCTTCCGCTCACGCGGGTTCGGCGATCGCCATGGGCGCGGCAACGGTGCCCGCGTCGATATAGATCGGGTCGATGAGGTGAACCGCCGGGCGTAGCCGATCCGGGCCGAGAGCCTGCACCGCCAGTTCGACGGCACGTTCGCACGAAGCCTGCGGAATGAGGGGGATCGTGTCGACCGGGGTCGGAAGCAGCGCACTGTCGAACGACGCGGCGACCGAGAGCACGGAGATGTCACGGCCCACCTCCAGGCCGCGTGCCGCGAGCTCGGCCAGGACGACGACGTGCATGTCGTCCGCCCCATGCAGCAGCAGCGCGGTCGCGCCCGCATCGATCGCCGCGGCGACTCCGGCACGAACCGTGACCGCATCCATCTGCGTCTCGCCGCTCACCACGAACGAGTGCGCCAGGCCCCGCGCTCGAGCGTGCGCCTCGTACGAGGAACGAACGCGCGGGGGGAAGTTCGAGCGCCGGTACGCGACTGCGGGCTGTCCGATCATCGCGACTCGCCGGTGGCCGGCGTCCGCGACGCGATCCACCGCCATCCGGGCGGCCGCCTCGAAGTCGAGGTCGACACAGACAAGACCCTCGCTGTCGTTCGGGATCCCGATGAAGATCGTCGGGATGGCGATCGAGCGCGCGATCGCGACGCGCTCGTCCTCGGGGGCGACGTCGAGCACGAGCACGGCATCCGCGAGATCGCTCGCCGCGACCCGGCGCATACCCGCCGAGGCCTGCTCGTCGGTCAGCAGCAGGATGTCGTAGCCCTGCTTGCGTGCGGCGACCGCCGTCGCGAGCACGAACGCCATGTGGGTCGGTGCATGGGTATCAGCGCGCAACGGCTCGGTGAGGGCGAAGATGTGGGTACGGCTGCCGGCGAGCATCCGGGCCCCCGCATTCGGTTCGTACCCGAGATCACGGGCCACGTCCTCGATCCGTCGACGCGTATCCGGCGACACCGGCCGTTTGCCGCTGAGGGCGTACGACACCGTGCTGATCGACACACCGGCGGCCTCGGCCACCTCGTGAATCTTCGCCATCGGGACTCCATCGTCGTTGCCCGGCCCGTGCTCTCCAGGTATTCGAGCCGGGTCGAAACGCTTCGTCGAAACGCTTCGACACAGACGATAACCAGGGAGGACCCCGCGGCGCAACACTTATGTCGAAATTGGCAACATATTCCGCGTGAGCGCCCTCGTCACGGACTGATCAAAGTGCACCGTCGTCGGGATGCCAGTGCCGCCCCACCTGGGCGGTTTGACACATCCTGACGTTCTCGGAGATAATCGGCGGCATGAGTGACAACGCACGCCCTGTGTCCGCCTGGGAGGCGAACCGGAGTGCCGGCATGATGAGCGCCGACCGCGCTGTCGTGTGTCGCGTTGCCATCTGTTGTCGAATGTGTCGCTGATCACGTGACCCAGCCGGGCCTACCCGCCGCCGCCGATGCGGCCGCGATGGCCCCCGGTGCCGCTCCCGCCCCAGGCGGGACTGACGGACATCTCTTTCCCGGCCACACGCCGACACCTCGCAGCACCTCGGAGAGCCCCCAGGGTTCCTATCCGGAAGAAGACCTCATCATGTCGAACACCGCCCTTCTCGAAGCCCCCGCCACCCGCCCCGCGCACCTGCGTCCGGTAGAGACGCTCCCCTCCCCCAGCGCCCCGGCCGCCCCGCCCGCGCGTGCGGCCGCAGCCCGCACGGCACCCCGCGGCTTCGCCCTGTACGTCGGGCTCGACGAGCAGAAGGCCGCCGCCGCGGGGGTCAGCCTCGGCACCCTCGTCGAAGCCCTCCGCCGGACGATCGCCGACCTCGCACCGGATGCCGAAACGTACGCCACCGTCGCACTCGCACCGACAGACGCGGGCGGACGCGATGTCGATCTGGTGCGCCTCGCCCTGCACGAGCCCTCCGCCGTCGCCCGGAGTCGGCGCGATGTGGACGACACCGAAGACGCCGCCGTCGGCGTGATCGTCGACATCTCGCGCAAGAAAGTCCTCCTGGACGGCGAATCCGCGGCGTTCACCTACAAAGAGTTCGAGTTGCTGCAGTACCTGGTCCTGCGCGAGGGACGCACGATCGAGCGAACCGAGCTGGTGTCGTCGCTCTGGTCCGTGACCGATGACGACGCCCCCGGCGAGCGCACGATCGATGTGCACGTGCGACGCCTGCGCGCCAAGCTCGGCCGGTACGAAGACATCGTGCGCACGGTGCGCGGCGTCGGATACCGGTTCGATCGGCACGCGGATGTCTCGATCCGTTACGGACACGGAACACCCTCGCCCGACCGGTTCTGAACGCCTCCGCGCTATCCGGAACGGTGTCCGCGTCGGACGCCCGCCGTATGGTGGGCGCATGACGATGGGCACGCTGGGCGCCACCGCGATCGCGGTGTCCGTCTCCCGGCGCGGTTCTCCCCTCGAGTCCGTCTACCGGCCCGGGCACGTCCTGAACCTGGCGCAGGTCGTCATGTTCCAGGGACGCGGGGCCGCGGATCCGACCATCGTTCGCGACGGCCCGGTCATCTGGCGGGCGAGCCGCACGCCGATGGGCACCGCGACGGTCGCGCTGCGACAGGATGCCTCGGGTGCCGTCCGCATTGCGGCGTGGGGTGCGGGCGCCGAGTGGGCTCTCGCACAGGTTCCGGACCTCTGCGGCGCGTCCGACGATCCGGAGGCTTTCGACCCGGGCGATCACCCCCTTCTCAGGGAAGCCCATCGCCGCAGCATCGGGCTGCGGCTCGGGCGCACGGACCTCGTATTCGACGCGCTCGCCGGCGCGATCATCGAGCAGAAGGTCACGGGCATGCAGGCATTCGCGGCCTGGCGCAGCCTCGTGCGCAGGCACGGTGAACGAGCCCCGGGCCCGACACCGGTGGCCCTGTTCGCCCCGCCGACGAGCGACGGCTGGCGGACCATCCCGTCATGGTCCTGGCATCACGCGGGTCTGGAACCGCCGCAGTCACGCGCCATCGTCGAGGCGGCGCGGATCGGCGGTTCGCTGGTGACCGCGGCCGAGCGCGCGGTGGGCGGCGTCGATCGTGACCGCGTGCTGACGAGCGTGCGCGGCGTGGGGCTCTGGACCGCCGCCGAGACGCGCATCCGAGCCTTCGGGGATCCGGATGCCGTCAGCGTCGGCGACTATCACCTGGCCCATGAGGTCGGGTACGCGTTGACGGGGTATCGCGTCGACGACGACGGCATGCTCGAGTTGCTCGAGCCGTGGAAGGGGCAGCGCCAGCGCGTCATCCGCCTCATCAGGATGAGCGGCCCGCGCGAACCGCGGCGAGGACCGCGTCTGCACCCCGAAGATCACCGGACGCGTTGACGGGGACGGCCCCCTAGGCTGGGGGTCATGACAGGACAGAAGCGTTGGCCCCGCGGCCGGGTGCAGTGGCTGCTCGGAACCATCGGTCTGATCATCGCGGGAGCACTCGTGGGCTTCGGCCTGTCGAACGTGTGGTTGGGCATCGTGATCGGCGTCGCCGTGTCGCTCGGATGGCTCATCGCCTACGAGTCCTGGCGCGGTCGGAACGCGGGCGTGAACGACGAGAACCACGGCATCCAGCTCTGACCCCTGAGGCGCGCCGTTCCGCTCAGGCGAGAACGCGATCGAGATACGGGTTCGCGAATCGTCCGTCGGGGTCTTCCGCGGCGACGAGCGCACGGAACTCCGCACCCTTCAGGTAACGGTCGACCGTCGTCCCTCCGCCCGAGGCCGAGAGCTTGCCCCAGTGCGGGCGGGCGTCGAAGGGGGCGAGCGCAGCCTCGATCGTCGGCAGCAGCGCCGCGACGCCGTCCGCATCGTTCCGCCAGGTGAAGTGCAGCGCGATCGTGTCGCGACCGTACGCGCCGCTCAGCCACAGCTCGTCCGCGGCGATGCTGCGCACCTCCGAGACGAGCAGCACCGGCGCGATGCTCCCGGCGAGGCCGCGGAGCGCACCCAGGGCCGCCGGGGCATCCTGCCGCGCCACGAAGTACTCGGACTGCAATTCGTCGCCGGCGTTGCTCGGGGGCGCGTCCCGACGGAAGTGCGGCAGCCTGTCCAGCCAGCGCCCCGGCACCCCGAGCTGCGGGGTGACCGAATCGCTGGGACCGGATGCGATGGGCCCGATCTGCCGCGTGGCGCGCTCGGCCGTCACGCCCGGCGGCAGCGCGGGTTCGGCGTTCGTCGCATCCGTCGCCGTCTTCACCCAGACCTGGTCGACGACATCCGTTCCCCAGTCCGCGATGAACAGGCTGACGCTGTAGCCGGCACCCATCACGGCGTCGAAACCGTCGAGCACCTCGCCCCAGGGGGCGCCGAGGAAGATGTCCTGGCGAACGTCGAACGAGGGCACGAGATCGAGGCGCACGCGCGTGGTGATTCCGAGCGCGCCGAGCCCCACGATCGACCCCGCGAGTCGGGGATCGTCGCGCTCGATCGTGTCGAGGCGTCCATCCGCACGGACGATCTCGAGACCCGTGACGGATGCCCCGAGAATGCGATTGCCGTCGCCCGAGCCGTGCGTCCCCGTCGCGATCGCTCCGCCGACCGAGATGTGCGGCAACGACCCCATGTTGCGCAGGGCCAGGCCGCGGCGATCGACCGCGGCCGCGATCTCGGCATACCGGGCGGCTGCCGGAACCCACGCCGAGCGTCCCGCCTCGTCGATCTCGTAGGGCACGTCGAGCCGCGACAGGTCGATCAGCACGCCGTCGGTGTCGGCGATCGCGTTGAACGAGTGGCGCGACCCGAGCGCGCGGACCCGCTCGTTGCCGCTCACCAGGCGGCGCAACTGCGCGAGGTCGGTGGGGCTTTCCACCGACCTCGCGCCGAAGCGAACGTTGCCGGACCAGTTGAGGGTCGTCATCCCTCCATCCTGTCGCCCCGAGAGCGTGATGCCTACCCGGCGAGCCACGCGGTGTAACGGTCCACCGACTCCTCATACGCATCGGCGCGGCCGCTCGGGTTCGCCGGGATGATCTCGGTGTGACTCGGCGCATTCGGCAGACGTTCGATCAGCTCGTCGTCCATGTAGTCGAACGCCTCGGACGTGCTGGGGCCGTAGTTCGTCCGCGCCGAGAATGCCGCCTGGCGTTCCGGGTCCGCCAAGAACTCGGCGAGCGCGAACGCGTTCTCGGAGTTGGGCGCGGTCGATGCGATCACGAACATGTTGGCCTCGACGAAGGCTCCGTCCCAGACGACCGTGACGTCGAGTCCCTCGTTCGAGAGACCGGCGAAGAGTCCGTTCGGGCCGAACGCGATCGCCGCGCTGCCCGACGAGAGCAGCTGCTGCACCTGCGGGTACTCGGTGTAGTACGTCAGGTAGGGCTCGATCTCGTCGAGCTTGGCGATCGCGCGGTCGAAGTCCAACGGATACAGGTCCTCGGGGGCGACCCCGTCGGCGATCAGGGCGGCCTCGAACATGAAGTCGTGGTATTCCCCGGGAACCGCGCGCATCCCCGGGAAGGCCTCCACGTTCCAGAAGTCCGCCCAGTTCTGGGGGCCGCCATCGGGGAACGTCTCGTCGAGGTAGCCCTGCGCGTAGCCGATCTGCATCGTGCCGACGGCGTAGTCCTCGACCCCATCCGGGAGCAGGTCACCGCGCGGCACGCTGCCCGGCAGCTCGAGCAGGTTGTCCCGGTACAGCTCGATCTCGGCGAGCCCGGTCATCTGCAGGTCGTAGTCGCCTTCGCCCCCGTCGAACATCTCGTACTGGACGGCGCCGGCGATCGTGGTCGAGACGACCTCGATCCCGGTCTCGGCGGTGAAGTCCTCGAAGTACACGTCGGTGAACGCCGCATTGGTCGAGCCGCCGTAGTCGGCCCAGACGAGCGATCCGCCCGCTTCGACGGGCGAGCCGTCGGATGCGGCGGAGGCGCACGACGTGACAAGGGTGGCGAGGACGAGAACCGCCGAACCGGCGGTGAGGGAACGGATGACGCGCATGTGAAGCCTTTCCGAGAGCAGCAGGGGGGCAGGTCGTGCTGTGGTGCGAAAGGAACATGAGGCGAACGATGATGAGCCTCGTGAGGATAGTATCCACAGTTAAGCCGTTGGGATCCAATCTTCAGGAGGAATGTCCGTGCGCAACGTCCCCGAGAACCCCACCTTCGCGCTGGGCGAATACGCTCTGCGCCTCGCGAATCTCCGCACCACGTTGCGTGCGGCCGATATCGACGTGCTGCTGGTCACCTCGCCGGCGAACATCTACTGGCTCTCGGACTACGAGGCGTCCTGGTACCCGCCGCGCCTTCCCGTCGGGCTGGCCGTGTGGGCAGACGGCGACACGACCTTCGGGGACACGGTCTTCTTCGACTGGTCACGTCACGCGGAGTTCCTCTCCTACGACGCGCTCTACGATGAGGCGGAGTTCGTCGAGTACGGCACGGCGCACGTCACGGTCGCGGAACAGATCGCGCGACGCACCCCGGGAGTCCGCGTTGCGCTCGAGTGGTCGTCGCCCACGCCCGTCGCGGGTGTGATGAACGGGGTGGCCGCCGAACTCGCCGCGCGCGGCTGCGCTGTCGTGGCGGGCGACTGGATCGTCGATGGCCTGCGCGTCTACAAGTCTCCGGCCGAGCTCGAACGCGTCCACGCCGCGGCACGCATCGCCGACACGACGTTCCGTGCGCTGCAGGAACGGCTGCGCACGGGGATGTCGGAGCTCGAGGTGGCCGCGCTCGTCACGACCCTCATGTCGGAACAGGGCGGGGAGGTTCCGGCGCAGCATCCGCTCGTCTCGTCCGGCCCCACCGCGTGGCGCGACGTGCATGGATTCCCGTCGACGCGCAGGCTCGAGCCGGGCGACATCGTGTCGATCGACGCGAGCGCCGTCGTCGACAGGTACCACGTCAACCTCAGCCGCGTCTTCTCTCTGGGGCGCCCCAACCAGCGCGTCTCGGACCTCCTCGCCGGCGCCGCCGCCAGTCTCGAAACACTCTGCGCAACCGCCGAACTCGATGCGGATCCCGCGATCGCCATGGCCGCGGCCGAGCGGACGCTGCGCGAGCGCGTCGCCGACGAGGACATCTGGTGGACGGGCGGCTACGCGCTCGGGATCTCGTTCCCGCCGAGCTGGGTGGGTCACACCTACCTCGCCAACGACGGCCCCCAGCGGATCACGTTGCGCGAGGGGTACGTGTCGAACTTCGAGTCGATCCTGCGCGATACGGTCGCGCACGACGAAGCCGCCGCGATCGACACCGTCGCCATGACCGCGGATGGCTTGCGGAGCCTGTCCGGCATCCCCCGGGAGTTGTTGATCGTCGACTGAGCGCGGGGCGCTCCGACGGATGTCGCCCTTGCGGGTGGCGGCCTTGCGGATGTCGGCGGCCCGGATCACACTGGGCGTGCCGCGCGGCGCGGCGTTCGCATCCCGAGAGGAGCCGACATGTCCCGTCTCAATCCCTACCTCGCGTTCCGCGATCAGGCGCGGGCCGCGCTGGAGTTCTACCGATCCGTATTCGGCGGCGAACTGGAGCTCGACACGTTCGCCTCATTCGACATGGGTCAGGACCCGAGTGAGAACGATCTGATCATGCACGGACAGCTGGAGTCACCCGCGGGGTTCGTCCTGATGGCAGCCGACACCCCCCGCTCGATGCCGTACGTCCCGGCAGCGGGGTTCTCGATCTCGGTCAGCGGCGACGACGAGGCCGAGCTCCAGGGATATTGGGATGCGCTGGCGGACGGCGGCACGATCGGAATGCCATTCGAGACGCCGCCCTGGGGCGGCCGGTTCGGAATGGTCACCGACCGTTTCGGCATCGACTGGATGATCGCGCTCAACGCGTCGCAGAGTCCCACGCCCTGAGCTTGTCGGGGTTCATCACGATCCAGACATCCGTGATGCACTCACCCGATGCGCGGAGCGCGAGGACCCCGGCCGCGCGACCCGCGCGCTGCCAGACGAACACGACGCCGTCCGACATGAGCCTCGGCTCGACCTGGACCTCGGGGTTCTTGCGGAGCACCCCGAGCACGAATCGCGCCACGGCATCCGCACCGAAAACGGGGCGCCGCGCCGCGGACACGCGACCCCCGCCGTCCGATCGCAGCACCACCGCGGGGTCGAGCACCGCGATCAGTGCGTGGAGGTCTCCACCCGAGCACGCCGCGGCGAATACGCGAGCGAGTTCATCGTGCCGCGCACGGGGAGCGCGCGCGGCTCGGTCTGCGCGAAGTCGGCGCCGCGCGGCGGTCGCAAGCTGCCTGCACGCGGCCGGCGTGCGAGCGACGATCTCCGCGATCTCGTCGAATGGCAGCGCGAAGACATCGTGCAGCACGAAGGCGACCCGTTCGGCGGGCGTGAGGGTCTCGAGGACGACCAACAGGGCCAGTCCGACGTCCTCGGCGAGCGCCGCCCGCTCCAGCGGATCACTCGCCGCGAGATCCGAATCGGCGGGCAGAGGCTCGGGCAGCCATTCGCCGACATACGTGTCCCGACGCGCCCGCGCGGAACCCAGGTGATCGAGGCAGATCCGGCTCGTGACCCGGGTCAGCCACGCGCGCGGCACGTCGATCGCGACCCGGTCGGCTTCCGCAAGCCGGTACCAGCGCGCGAACGCTTCTTGCACCGCGTCCTCGGCATCGGCCACCGTGCCCAGCAGGCGATACGCGATCTTCATCAGATGGTGGCGCTCACGGGCGATCTCCGAGCCCGCCACCCGCACGTGCATCTCGCTCAACCGCACCTCCCGCGCTCGCACTGCGGCGACCGGACCGACCCACCGCCTCACATTCTGGCAAGCAAAATCGTCATATCGGTATGAACATGAATATTGCGGTGGCTGGCGGTACGGGAGCGGTCGGACGGCACGTCGTGGACGTGGCGCGTGAGCGCGGACACGATGTGCGGATACTGTCGCGTGCGAACGGGGTCGATGTGCTCACGGGAGCGGGACTGGCTCGGGCCCTGGCCGACGTGCAATCCGTGGTGGACACCACGAACGTGTCCACCACATCGCGCGATGCATCCGTGGCCTTCTTCGAACGCACGACACGGACACTGCTCGACGCAGAGAAGCGTGCCGGTGTCGGTCACCACCTGGTTCTCTCGATCGTGGGAATCGATCGGGCCGTCGACGGCTACTACGCGGGCAAGATGGCGCAAGAGGCAGTCGTCGAGACCGGCGCCGTGCCATGGAGCATCCAGCGCGCAACGCAGTTCCATGACTTCGCGGCGCAACTGTACGTCCGAGCGAAGCTGGGACCCGTGCATCTGGCACCGCGCATGCGCACGCAGCCGGTCGCTGCACGCGAGGTCGCCGAGAGGCTCATCGACAGCGTCGAGGCCGGCCCCGCGGGTCGCGTGCCCGACCTCGCCGGGCCCCGCGAAGAGTCTCTTGTCGAGATGATCCGCGCCTATGCGGTCGCGACGGGGCCTCGCGGATGGATCCCCGCCATCTCTCTGCCGGGAACGCTCGGCCGTGCGCAGCGCGACGGTTCACTGCTCGCCACCCCCGACGCCGTGCTCGGACGGCAGACCTTCGCAGAGTGGATCTCCGCGCTCCGACCCGCCCGCGGCTAGAACTCTCCGCCCGCGGCTACAACTCTTCGTGCGATTCGGGATCGCCGTCCCACAGCCGACCGCGCTCGAGCGCCGAGATGGCGGCGATCTCTTGGCCGTCCAGCGAGAATCCGAACACATCCGCGTTCTCGCGCTGGCGCACGGGATCAGCGGACTTCGGGATCGGCGTGCTGTCCAACTCGATGTGCCAGCGCAACACGATCTGCGAGGGGGTGACGCGGTGCACCTCGGCGAGTTCCCGGACGATCGGCTCATCCAGGAGCTCGCGGCGATTGGCCAGCGGACTCCAGCTCTCGGTGCGGATGCCGTGGGCCGCGTGATAGGCGCGCAGTTGCTCCTGCGGGAAGTACGGGTGCAGTTCGATCTGGTTGACGGCGGGCACGACACCCGTCTCGTCGGCCAGACGATCCAGCATCCCGATCGTGAAATTCGAGACGCCGATCGAGCGGAGCAGACCCTCCTCGCGGAGGTGGATCATCGCCTGCCATGTGTCGACGTACTTGTTGACGCGGGGGTTCGGCCAGTGGATCAGATACAGGTCGATCCGGTCGAGTCCGAGCGCCGTGAGGGAAGCCCGGGCGCTCGCGATCGTCTCGTGGTACCCGTGGTGGCGTCCCGGCAGCTTCGTCGTGACGATGAGTTCGTCACGGTCGACGCTGCTGCGGCGGATGCCCTTCCCCACCTCGGCCTCGTTCTCGTAGTTCAGCGCGGTGTCGAGCAGGCGATAGCCCGAATCGATCGCCGCAGCGACCGCCTGGATCCCGTCTTCGGCGCGCAGCCCGTATGTGCCGAGGCCGAGCTCAGCGAAGCGGTGACCGTCGTTGAGGGTGATTTCGGGAATCGTGAGCATGCAGACATCCTGACGCAGGTGGGGATCGGCGAGCGACCCCTTGACAGTCAGAGTCCGCCGACGGTGTCGATTCCGCTGGTCGCCGTTCGACGCAATAGTAGGAGGGCGCGCGAGCACCCACCCCGTGGCCGCGGATCGGCCGAGCGATGACGAGGAGAAGACGATGGCGAAATACATGCTGATCATGCGATCGAACGAGGCCGCTGTGGAGGACTATGCGGCCATGGACTTCGAGGCCGTGATCAACGCGATGGGCGCGTACAACGAATCGATGATGAAGGCGGGCGTCCTGCTCGCGGGCGAGGGGCTCTCTGACGCGAAGGAGGGGTTCGTCGTCGACTTCGCAGGCGAGGCGCCGATCGTGACGGACGGCCCCTACGGTGAGACGCACGAGCTGTTCAACGGATTCTGGATCATCCAGGCATCCTCGAAAGAAGAAGCCGCCGAGTGGGCGAAGCGCTGCCCCCTCGGTCCCGGCAGCAAGCTCGAGGTGCGGCGGGTCACCGACGAGACGGACTTCGCGGACTACGCCGACAACGAGTACGTGCAGAAGGAAGAGCAGTGGCGTCGGGAACTCGGGACGGATTGATCCGGCACCGCGTCGACGCCGTCTGGCGCATCGAGGGCGCCCGCATCGTCGCGACGCTCGTGAGGGTGACCGGGGACGTGGGACTCGCCGAGGATCTCGCGCAGCAGGCGGTCGTCGAGGCGCTCGAGGAGTGGCCCGAGAACGGCGTGCCCCGCAACCCGGGAGCGTGGCTGACGGCCGTCGCCAAGCGCCGGGCGATCGACGGATGGCGACGACGCGAGAGGCTCGACGAGCGGTATGCCGCGATCGCCCGTGACCTGGCCGCCGACGCCGACGCCGACGGATCGGATCATGGCGAGACGTGGGAGCCCATCGAGGACGACGTGCTGCGCCTGGTTTTCATCGCCTGCCACCCGGTGCTGTCGCGGGAGTCGCAGGTCGCGCTGACGCTCCGCGTCGTCGGCGGACTGACGACGGAAGAGATCGCACGGATGCTGCTGGTGCCCGTCGCGACCGTGCAGGCACGCATCACCCGCGCCAAGAAGACCCTTGCCGCCGCTGCCGTGCCCTTCGAGGTACCGGATCCGTCGGCCTGGGCCGAGCGCCTCGCCGGAGTGCTGAGCGTCGTGTATCTCGTCTTCACGGAGGGGTACGCGGCGACCTCGGGTGACAGGTGGGTCCGCGTCGAACTCGCCAACGAGGCGATCCGGCTCGGACGAGTGCTCGCGGCGCTCCTGCCGCGCGAGCCCGACGTGCAGGCACTGCTGGCCCTGATGGAACTGCAGGCATCCCGTTTCGGCGCGCGCACGGCGGCCGATGGATCACCCGTCCTTCTCGCCGATCAGGACCGCGCGAAATGGGACCGTGCACAGATCGCCCGTGGGCGCGCGGCGTTGTCGCGCGCGGATGACTCGAGCCGCGCCCGCGCTCGGGGACGAGGCGCGTATGCGCTGCAGGCGGCCATCGCCGAGTGCCATGCGGTCGCACCGAGCATTGCCGAGACCGATTGGGACCACATCGTCATCCTCTACGAGGCGCTCGGCCGGATCGCGCCGAGCGCCGTCGTCGAGCTCAACCGCGCGGTCGCCGTGTCGATGGCCACGGGCCCGGCGAGCGCACTCCGCATCGTCGACGGTTTGGCCTCGGAGGGGGTCCTGCGGGGATCCCATCTGCTGCCGAGCGTTCGGGGCGAACTGCTCGCACGGTTGGGGCGCACCCGCGAGGCACGCTCGGAATTGCTCATCGCCGCAGGCTTGGCCGCGAACGAGCGGGAGCGAGCGGTGCTCGAGGCGAAGGCCGCCGCCCTCTGATGGGCGCGTCCCCGCTGGTTCTGCACTCGCGGGAATGCCCGCCTGGAGGGCCGGCGTTGTCTTCGACATGACACGCGTAGGAATCATCGGAGCAGGACGCATCGGATCGGCGCTCGCACAGGGGCTCGTCGACCGCGGATACGAGGTCGTGATCAGCAACTCCCGAGGGCCGGAGACACTCTCTGATCTCGTCGACGCGCTGGGGCCGCGCGCGACCGCGGGAACCCCGGAACAGGCAGCCGAATCCGGTGAATGGGTCATCGTGACGATCCCGCTCAAGGCGATCGACACCGTTCCCGTAGGCCCCCTCTCGGGAAAGATCGTGCTCGACACGAACAACTACTACTGGGAGCGCGACGGACACGTCGACGAGCTCGACGAGAAGCGGGCGACCACGTCACAGCTGCTGCAGCGCCACCTTCCCGACTCGAGGGTCGCGAAGGCGTTCAACCACATCGAGGCGGCGCAGATCCTGACGGACGGCAAACCCGCCGGGACTCCGGGCCGACGCGCACTCGCGACCGCGAGCGACTCGCCCGAGGCGGCACAGTTCGTGACCGACCTGTACGACGCGTTCGGCTACGACACCGTCACCATCGGCTCGCTCGCGGAGAGCTGGCGCGTCGAGCGCGACACCCCCGCGTACGGCGTACGCCAGAACGCGGACGAGCTCCGCGCCAACCTGGCCGCGGCGCAGCGCTGATCACACGGCACAGAGGGCGGCGCGGGATCAGCGCTCTTCCACCACGCGCGCCAGCAGAGCGATCTCTGCCCGTACCGAGGCACCCCGATCGACCACGCGGTCCCCGTCGCCCGGCACGTCTGCTCCACCTTCGGGCACGTGTCGGCGCGTCAACGCGAGGCACGCCCGCAGGTTCGTCAACGCTCCGCCGAGACCCGCGCCGATCGCCTCCGCCGCGACGGCGACATCGGCGACGAGGTGCGGGTTTCCGCGGTCGGCGAGGATTCGCAACTCTTCGGCCAGCGCTACACCGATCTCGACCAACGAGACGGATGATTCGGCGCCGGCCGTGCCGGCCGCGACGATGCGACCGTCCCGCTCCGGCGAGTCCGCGGATGCGAGCGCCGCGCCGAGAGCGGCGGAGCGCACGCCGTCCTCTTCTGCCGCATGCAGCGCCCGAGCCCGCAGTTCGACCGATGAGCGACCGCTGTGTTGCGCCCGCTCATCGTCGGGCGTGTAGGCCGCGACCATGTGCAGGAGAGCCGCACCGATCGCGAGCATCACCCCCGAGGCTGCCCCTCCGCCGGGCTCGCCGCCCCGTTGCGAGAGGCGATCCAGCCAGTCGTCGAGCGACAGGGATACGGGCACCCGCGAATCTTCGGTCATGGGCGACACCCTAACCTCGCTCGGGTGTGCCATTCGGGGGGTTGACCCCTAGCGGTGAAGTGGTCAACGGAGTTGAATCGGGACAGAGCTGAATCGGGGCAGAGTCGAACCAGGACTGAGCCGACGAGAGGACGTGTGCGATGACGAGATCGAACCCACGACCCGGGCTATCGGGCGCGCACTCCTTCGAGCAACTGAGCACCGATGAGTGCTGGCGCCTGATCGGCGAGGCCGAGATCGGGCGGTTGGCGGTCATGGGCGCGGATGGGACGCCCGACGTCTTCCCGCTCAACATCCTCGCGCACGACGGAGCGCTCTATGCGCGTTCGGCCGCAGGGTCGAAGCTGAGCGTCATCGCCGAGCACCCCGAGGCGGCGATCGAAGTCGACGGCGAAGACGAGGAATACCGCTGGAGCGTGGTGGCGCGGGGAACGACTGCTCGCCTCGACGCGGATGTCGACTCGGCCACCGACGCGGAGATCGAGGCATCGGGAGTCCTCCGTCTTCCCTCGGCGAACCGCGGGGGAAAGCCGCACGTGATCCGGCTGACCCCCGTCTCGATCACCGGCCGTCGGATCCGTAAAGACGGAGCCGACGAGAGCGGCGACCGCGCAGACGCCGCGACCGGGACCGGCCCTCTGCCGACGTCGGTCCGAGCACGGCCACCGAAGCCCATCCCCCACTTCCCCCCGCCGAAGAAATAGTCGGTCAGACCGGTAGGGCGAGCCCCTCGACCACTTCGACGCTCCGGAGTTGCGAACCCGGAGCCGGGCGAGCGCGCGATGCCGACTGCCGCGGACCCGGTGGGCACCCGCGGTACATTGGCAGACCGGACGTTGAGGAGCGTGTGTGGATCCGAAGCCGACCAGTCGCGCCCAGTTCGACGCATCCGCTGCGCGTATCGCCCCGCCCCTGGAGCGCGTGCGCGACGACGTGTGGGCGGTCGGCATGCAGATGCCCGGCCACGGTGTGCCCTACTCGCTGCTCTACCTCCTGCGGGACACCCACGGCCGTTTCCACATCGTCGACCCCGGTTGGGAGTCCGACGCGAACTTCGCCGCACTCACCGGGGCCCTCGAGAGCCTCGGGTCGTCGCCTTCCGCGGTCGCATCCATCACGATCACTCACCTGCACCCCGATCACATCGGCATGAGCGAGCGGATCCGGGACGTCGCGGGCGCCGTCGTACAGCTGCATCGTCGCGAGAGAGAGGCCCTGCGCCGACACGGAGGCACGAGCTGGATGCCGGACCTGCTCGACCGTCAGCTCGATGCATGGGGTGTGCCCGAGGGTCGCCACCGCGAGTTGCAGGATGTCGCTTCCCGCACACCCGCATTCACCGAGAAATCGGTGGACCGCGTGCTCGAAGACGACGAGATCCTCGACATCCCCGGCTTCGAAATGATCGCGATGCGCACCCCCGGTCACACTCCCGGTCACATCTCGCTCCGGGACGACGCGCGGGGCCTGCTCTTCACCGGGGACCACCTGTTGCCCTCGATGATGGGAGGTATCGGACTCGGTGGACCCACCGACACGAACGCTCTCGACGACTACCTCGGTGGACTCCAGCCGATCTGGCCGTATCCCGAACACGAGGTTCTGCCGGGGCATGGGTACCGCTTCCGCGGGCTGCGTGACCGCGTCGCCGAGACCGCCGCCCACCACCTCGCCCGTTCGCGGCAGGTCGCCGAGGTGCGACGCACCCGGCCCGACGCCTCCACCTGGCAGACGGCGGAGAGGCTGACGTGGTCGCGCGGCTGGGAGGGCCTGTCCGGGTTCTTCCTGTACTCGGCGCTCTGGCAGACCGACATCCATACAGCCTTCGTCGAAGGCGGCGGCCTGCAGCGCTGGTCGAGATTTCCGCGGGAGGACCTCAGCGCTGGTCGCTGAGCACGACGACCTCGTCGCCGTCCAGCACGAATTGCAGCGCCGTTCCCTCGGGGAAGGCGTCGAGCAGTTCGTCGGGCAGTTGCTGCGGGCCGGAGGTCACGATGATCTCGACGGTCGCGGGGAACGTTCCCGCCGCACACCCGGAGAAGATCGCCCCTTCGAACGAGTTGGACTCGCTGTCGATCTTGCTCGCATCGACGACCATGAGGCAGGCCTGGTCGGGCGCGTAGGCGAACATTCCGTTCCGCATCTTGAAGAACGACAGTCCGTGAAACGCCTGAAACGCCGCTCCCCCCTCGGGGACGTCCGTCGGTTCACGCGCGCCGTTCTCGGTGTAATTGGCGAAGATCCCCGGCCACTCGGCGAAGGGGTCGACGCCGAGCACCGCGATCTCGCGCGGGTCCGCCTGGATGCGCCGCGAAACGAAACCCGTGACGGTCGCGGTGACCAGGATGGCGACCGCGAGCGAGGCGCCCCACGCGATCACCACGTGCTTCTTCGTCCACTTCGGACGCCGAGCGGGCTCTACGGCCGGATGCTCTGCAGCCGCCGTTGGTGCAGACTCCGGTGGACCCTCCGACTCCGGGGCGATCTGCGTGTCGGGCAAAGCCGCCGACGTGGCCGGCAGCGGCGGGAGCGGTGGCGCCGGTGGCTTCGGAGGGAGCTGCACGGGCGCCGGCCCCCGCGCGAGCTGCTCGAGATCCCGCAGACGCGTCAGCGCCGACGGATCGTCGTGGATGTCCGAATCGGGGCCGTACGCCCGCGCGCGGAGCGCCTTGAGCTCGTGCAGCAGCTGGTCGTCCATCCCGATCCATTCTGCACCGAGCATGCGCCGGGCGAGCCATCCGTGGTCAGCTGAGCTTGCGCCGGTAGATCACGATCGCGAAGCCGTACGCGACGACGAGGATTCCCGCGAGCCAGGCCAGCGCGATCCAGAGCGCGCCACCGGCCGGCTGCCCGGCGAACAGGGCACGGATGCTGTTCACGATCGAGGTGACCGGCTGGTTCTCGGCGAACCACGCGACCGGACCGGGCATCGAGTCGGTGGGTACGAACGCCGAGCTGATGAAGGGCAGGAAGATCAGCGGGTAGCTGAAGCCGCTGGCGCCGTCCACGGTCTTCGCCGAGAGCCCCGCGATCACGGCGATCCACGTGAGCGCCAGGGTGAACAGGATCAGGATGCCCGCCACCGCGAGCCACGCTCCGACCGATGCCCCCGTCCGGAATCCGAGGATGAGCGCCACACCGACGACGAGCGCGATCGACACGAGATTCGCCACGAGGGACGTGAGGACGTGCGCCCACAGCACGCTCGACCGCGCGATCGGCATCGATTGGAAGCGTTCGAAGATACCGCCCTGCATGTCGAGGAACAGCCGGTACGCGGTGTATGCGACGCCGGACGCGATCGTGATGAGCAGGATGCCGGGCAGCATGTAGTTGACATAGGACTCGCCGGATCCGGTGTCGATCGCGCCGCCGAGGACGAACACGAACAGCAGCATGAGAGCGATCGGGGTGACGGCCGTCGTGATGATCGTGTCGGGGCTGCGCAGAATGTGACGCAGCGACCGTCCCGTCAGGATGCTCGTGTCTGTAAGGACCCGAGAGGTGACGACGTGGGTGGTCATGACGGCTCTCCTTCGGATGCGTCGGATCGTTCGGGTTCTTCGGGTGCCCCGACGAGGGCGAGGAAGACGTCCTCGAGCGACGGCTGCTTCTCGATGTACTCGACCTGAGCGGGAGGCAGGAGGCGTTTCAGCTCGGCGAGCGTGCCGCTCTGGATGATGGTGCCTCGGTGCAGGATCGCGATGCGGTCGGCCAGCTGCTCGGCCTCGTCGAGGTACTGGGTGGTCAGCAGCACGGTCGTGCCACCGCGTGCGAGTTCGGTGATGGCGCGCCACACCTCGATACGGGCCTGCGGGTCGAGACCCGTCGTCGGCTCGTCGAGGAAGATGACCGGCGGGTCGCCGATCAGGCTCATCGCGATATCGAGCCTGCGGCGCATGCCGCCCGAATAGGTGCCCGCGCGACGCCCGCCCGCATCGGTGAGCGAGAACTGAGCGAGCAGCCGGTCGGCGATCGCCCCGGGGTCGGGCAGGTGCCGGAGCCTGGCGACGAGCACGAGGTTCTCGCGGCCCGTCAGCACCTCATCGACGGCCGCGAACTGCCCGGTCAGGCTGATTGACTGGCGCACATCCGCTGGCACGGTCGCCACATCGAACCCGGCGACGCGGGCCGTGCCGGCATCCGCCTCCAACAGCGTCGACAGGATCCGCACGAGCGTCGTCTTGCCCGCCCCGTTCGATCCGAGCAGGGCGAAGATGCTGCCGGCCTCCACCTCAAGGTCGACGCCGCGCAGCACCGAGACATCCGCGAAGGACTTCTCTATCCCCCGCACCTCGATCGCCGGAGACATGGTCAGTGCCCCTGTCCGTTTGCCGCGCCATCGATCGTCTTCTCGAGCCGGGCACGCTCCTTGCGGATCCAGCTCCCCCCGCCATAGTTCTGCATGAACGCCTCAGCGAACTCGACCGGGTCGTTGCCAACCAGGCCACGCACAGAGGTTCCGTCGGCGACACCCTGCTCGAAGAGTTCGGCGAGGTCGTTCAGCATCGTGATGAGGCTCTTGCCGTCGTCGCTCGGGCCGAGGTACATCAGGTAGCGCTCGAGACCGCCCGCGGCTTCACGATAGGGCTCGGGCAGTGCTTTCACGCGCGCCTTGTATTCGCGGTACCGCTTCTTGTCGGCCAGATCGCCGGTCAACTTTTCTATCCACATGTCAATTCCCTTCGCTCTGGTTCGATTCGCTGCGGAGCTGTTCGAGGCGCCCGGTGAGGAAGCTCCACGTTCCCCAGAATTCGTCGAGGTATTCGCGGCCCTGACCGTTCAACGAATAGACCTTGCGCGGCGGGCCCTTCTCGGACGGCACCTTCTCGACGTCGACGAGGCCGCGCTGCTCGATGCGGATCAGCAGGGCGTAGACCGTGCCTTCGGCGATGTCGGTGAATCCCTCGTCGCGCAGCCGGGCCGTGATCTCGTAGCCGTACGCGGACTGCGTGGCCAGGATCGCCAGCACGATGCCCTCGAGAACGCCCTTGAGCATCTCGGTCGCTTGTTTGCCCATCAGGACCCGCCTCATTACTCAGTGTCACTAGGTACTGGTAGATAGTAACACTGAGTACTGCGGATGCGTCAAGCATCCGTTCTCGCGGGGACCCGGGCTCAGACCTTGTCGGAGGTCGTTTCCACGGCGGGTTCTTCGACTGCGGCCTCGGCCTTTACGGGGCCGACGCCATCGCGGAAGATGCTCGTCTCGGGCTCAGGATGGCGGATCGTCTGGATGACGAAGAGCGCGACACCCAGCGCGATCGCCACGAACGACGCCCAGACGTTGGCGGGGATGCCGAACAGGCCGTCGCTCGTCGGGTCGATGCGGATCGCCTCGAGCCAGCTGCGGCCCAGGCCGTACCAGATGAGGTACACGGCGAATGCCTTGCCCCAGCGCAGCGCGATGCGACGCTCGAGCAGCAGGATGATGGCGACACCGACGAGGTTCCAGATCATCTCGTAGAGGAACAGCGGGTGGAAGAGCGTTCCCTCGGCGAGCCCCTCGGGGAACTTCGGGTTCGTCGACTCGATCTCGAGACCCCACGGCAGGGTCGTGGGCAAGCCGAAGAGCTCGTGATTGAACCAGTTTCCGAGTCGACCGATCGCCTGAGCCACGAGCATCGCCGGGGCGAGGGCATCGGCGAACGACCACAGGCGGATGCCCGCAATGCGGCATCCGATCCACGCTCCCACCGCTCCGCCCAGCAGCGACCCGTACAGCGCGTTGCCGCCGTCCCAGATCGCGAAGATCGCCCAGACGTTCGCACCCGGGTAGAAGTAGTCCCCGACGTGCGTGAACACGTGATAGAAACGCGCGCCGACGATGCCGAGCGGTACGGCCCAGATGATGACGTCGAGGACCGTTCCCGGCTTCGCCCCGCGGTTGCCGAGTCGCCGCTGCGTGATGAGCACCGCGGCGATGATGCCCGCGATGATGCACAGCGCGTACGTATGGATCGTCAGCGGCCCGAGGGCGAACTGGGCGAAGACCGGGTCGGGACTCGGGAGGCTGGTCGGATTCACAAGGGGCAACTGTAGTCGCGATCCCTGTGAGAAATACCCAGCGGGGTATCCACTTTCCGTGGGAGAATGGCCCGAGGCACTCCACCGAGTCGGCGTGCCCCACCAGGAGGCCCATCGTGAACGCACCCGCGACATCCGACCCGACGGACGACCGCGAAGCAGAGCTGATCGCGCAGCAGCGCAAGATCGTCAACCGCCTGCGTCGCGCGCAGGGCCAGCTCAACGCCGTCGTGAACGCGGTCGAATCCGGCACCGACTGCCGAGACATCGTCATCCAGCTCGCCGCGGTGTCGAAGGCGCTCGACCGTGCGGGTTACGCGATCGTCGCGTCGGCCATGCGCACGTGCATCGCCGACCCGCAGGACGAGTCGATGACGCCGGACGACCTCGAGAAGCTCTTCCTCACTCTCGCCTGAGACGGGCTCAGCGCCCGAAGAGTCGCGCGAACAGGCCGGTGGACGGCTCTTTCGCGTGCCCCTCGCACCGCTGCGACCGCGGGACCGAGCGCATCACCTGATCGACGTGCTGACCGCAGCCCGCCCAGGTCGCCTTGCCGCACTTCTTACAGGTCACCGCGTAGCACATGGCTTGTCTCCGAGTTCAGGATCGACGAAAGATCAGGGTCAGCGGACGATCTCATCGACCACGAGGGCGTGTTGCGCGCGTGCGCCGAGCGACGCCCGCAGCGTCAGGATGCCTCCCGAGAGCGATGCGGAATCCATGCCCGCCTGGGTCACGACGCGGTGGGCGATCGCCGAACGCACGCCCGATGCGCACATGACGCGTACCGGACGGCCATTCGCTCGCTCGCGCACCTCGCCGATGCGCTCCCGCAACTCGGTGTGGGGAATGTGCAGCGCGCCGGGCACATGGCCCGTCACCCACTCGTCGTCGCGGCGCACGTCGAGCACCAGGGACGTCGCCATCACGTCATCGAGGTCCTCGGCGTGCCAGAGCGACAGGGTTCCGTTCAGAACGTTCTCGCCCACCATCCCGGTGAGGTTGACGGCATCCTTCGCCTGACCATACGGCGGCGAGTAGGCCAGATCGAGGTCGATGAGCTCGTCGACGGACATGCCCGCACGGATCGCGGTCGCCAGCACGTCGATCCGCTTGTCGACCCCCTCCGCGCCGACCGCCTGCGCCCCGAGTAGCCGACCCGTCTCGGGGTCGATGTGCACGACCAGGTGGATCTGACTCGCGCCCGGGAAGTACCCGGCGTGCTGGTTCGCGTGCAGATGAATGGTGCGGTGGGCCGTGCCACTCGCCCGCAGGGCCGCGCGATTCGCGCCCGTCAGGGCGGCGGTCAGCGACCCCACCCGGACGATCGCCGTGCCGAGCGCGGGCGGTATCGCTCGCGCCGTCGCCGGGCGCAGGATGTCGTCGGCCACGAGCCGTCCGGCGCGATTGGCCGGCCCGGCCAGGGCGACCGGATGGCGCGCGCCGGTGATCGGATCGACGTTCAGAGTGGCGTCACCCACGGCCCAGATTCCGGGCACGCTCGTGCGCCCGTGATCGTCGACACGGATCGCGCCGCCCTCGCAGGCGATGCCCGCGCGCTCGAAGAGAGCCGTGTCGGGGCGCACCCCCACCGACAGCACGATCATGTCGGCGGGCAGGCGCGAACCATCCGTCAGCACGACCGTGTCGTGGTCTGCATCCCGCTCGATCGCGGTCGCGGCCTTGCCGACGTGCACAGCCATGCCGAGGCCCCGGAGCCCTTGCCGCCCCC
>CAYZEL010000016.1:14786-25208 GCA_964477515.1 uncultured Microbacterium sp. | reverse complement strand
CCGCATGGCGCCCTTCTGGGAGATCACCGAAGCGGAATGGGACGCGATCCTCCGGGTGAACGTCACGGGCGTGTGGTTGCTGACATCCGCGCTGATCGACCTGCTGAAGGCGTCGGGCAACGCGAGCATCGTGAACATCGGCTCGGACTCCGTCGTGCTCGGCCGCCAGAACTATCTGCACTACGTCGCCAGCAAGGGCGCGGTCACCGGGATGACCTACGCGATGTCGAAGGAGCTCGGTGGCTTCGGCATCCGGGTGAACACCCTCTCGCCCGGTCCCGTCTACACCGAGATCGCCCGCGAGACGGTCACCGAAGCGCAGAAGGAGGCGATGCTCGCATCGCAGGCGATCCATCGCACCGCGGGTCCGGAGGACATGACATCCGTCGCCGCCTTCCTGCTGTCGGACGACAGCGGCTACGTGACAGGGCAGACCATCAGCGTCAACGGCGGGCTGTGGCACCGATGAGCGAGGACGTGCGGGAGCTCGTGTCGAGGGGGTCACGCGTCCTGGGTGCGGCGGGCCTGGACGACTACATCTGGGGCCACGTCTCCGTGCGCGACCCCGAGGGGCGGGGTGCATGGCTGAAGCGCGCCGGCATCGGACTCTCGGAGGTCCTCGCCGCCGATGTCCAGTTGGTCTCACCCGAGGGCGAGGTGATCGAGGGCGCTGGAGAGAGGCACATCGAGTACCCGATCCACACCGAAGTGCTCGCCGCGCGTCCGGATGTCGCCGCTGTCGTGCATATCCACCCCCCTCACGCGGTCGCGCTCGCCGCGGCCGGTGTCGCGCTGCGACCGTTCAGCCATGCGGGTTCGTTGTTCACGCCGCCCGCGATGCCCGTGTTCGATGCCACCTCCGACCTGATCCGCAGCCGGGAGCTGGGCCAGTCGGTGGCCTCATCGCTCGGCGACCGTAACGCCGTGTTCCTCCTGAACCACGGCATCGTGACGGTCGGTCCCGATCTGCCGACCGCCGTATTCACGGCGATGCTTCTCGAAGAGGCGTGCGAGCAGCAGCTTCGCACGGTCGGATACGGCGGTGAGGCGCGGTGGACGTCGGATGCCGAGGCGCTCGAGAAACGTGAGCGGATCTACTCGCCCCGGGCGATCCGGAACGTCTGGGAGCATCTGACCAAGAGACTCGAAGCGGAGGCGCGGCCATGAGCCAGGCACGGCACATCCTGATCACGGGCGGCGGCATGGTCGGGGCCTACACGGCCCGGGCGCTCATAGAGCGTGGCGCGCGGGTGACGATCCTCGACCGCAGCGTACCGGTGCGGTACCTCGCCTCCGTGCTGGGCGACCGCGAATACGAAACCGTCGAGGTCGACCTGACCGACGTGGAGGCGACCGAGCGGGCGCTCGAGTCGCTCCCGCGGATCGACGGCATCGTCCACACCGCAGCCCTCGTCGCGGCCCGCGCTCAACGAGATCTTCTCGAGACGGTCGAGGTCAACGTCTCTGCCGCCCTGCGGCTCGCGCGATGGGCCGCCGAGCACGGGGTCGGGCGGTTCGTCGCTCTGGGCAGCTGGAGCGTGTACTCCGAGACGCAGACCGGCCCGATCGTGCGCGACTCTCCGCTCGAGACGCAGTTCACGTCGTACTACGTGGCGGCCAAACTCGCGATGGAGCACCTGCTCAGCGCGCTCGCGCATGCCACCGGACTCGAGGTCGTCGTCCTGCGCCCCACGGTGATCTACGGGTACGGACCGAATCTCGGCGGCAGCGTCGGCAGCGCCGTCATCGAGGCGCAGGTGCTGCGTGGTATCGCCGGCCGGCCCATGGTGCTGCCGAGCAACATCATCTCGCGCACCGAGCTCGTGTACGTCGAGGACGTCGCCGCCTTCGCCGCAGCAGCTCTCGATGTCCCGCTCACGGACAGTCCTTTCGAGTGGCTGACCGTCGGGTCCGAGCAGACGACCACACTCGAGGAGTTGGCGGACACACTGCGCGAACTCCTGCCCGGGGTGCCCGTGCACATCGAGGAGGGCGCCGCCTCGTCGGTCATACCGCCTCGGCAGGATCAGCCCACCGACGTCAGCGCGACCGTCTCGCGATTGGGCGTGACGATGCCGCTGGCGCGGACGGACGGATTCCGACGCTTCATCGAGGTGCTCCGGGATTCCGCGGGAGAAGGACTGTCATGACCGAGATCGAGTACACCGAGACCGTCATCGTCGGTGCGGGCTTCAGCGGTATCTCTGCGGCCCACGACCTCCTCGCGAGCGGCCGCCGGGACTTCGTCATGCTCGAGCAGGCGGATGCCGTGGGAGGCGTTTGGCGGGACAACGTCTATCCGAACGCGGCCTGCGACGTTCAAGCGCACCTCTACAGCCTCTCTTTTGCACAGAATCCGGACTGGTCGGACAACTTCGCGCTGCAGGACGAGATCTGGCAATACCAGAACCGCGTCGTGGACGAACTGGGGATTCGTGACCGGATCCGTTTCGCGACGAGGCTCGAGGTCGCGACGTGGGACGCCGGTGCCGCCCGATGGCGGCTGACGGTCACGGGTGGGCGTCACATCGATGCGCGGTTCCTGATCCTCGCGACGGGCACACTCAATCAGCCTCTGGTGCCCGATCTGGCGGATGCCGATCTCTATCGCGGGACGGTCGTGCACACGGCCCAGTGGGATCGGTCGCTCTCGATGCAGGGCAAGCGGGTGGCGATCGTCGGTGCCGGAGCCAGCGCGATCCAGGTCGTACCCGCGGCCGTCGACGTGGCGGACGCGGTTTTCGTCTCGGTGCGCACGGCGCCCCACGTCATGCCCAAGCCGGAGGAGCGGTACGACGAAGACGACAAGCGCTTCTTCCGCGAGCACCCGGAAGAGCTTCTCCGGCGGCGCCGGGAGCTGTACGACTTCTGGAACCACTCCACGCACGCACAGGCCGTGATGGACGAGGAGTTCCTCACCACTGCGGAGGCGACGTGGCGAAAGCACATGGAGGGAGCGATCGCCGATCCCCGGCTGCGGGAGATCCTCACGCCGCACTACCGGTTCGGCTGCCGCAGACCCGTCGTCTCGAACGCGTTCTACCCGGCGCTCGCGGATCCGAAGACGACGGTCAGCCCGAGCGGGATCGTCGGATTCACCGAGAACGGAATCCGCACGGCGGACGGCGAAAGCTGGGATGCCGACATCGTCGTGCTCGCCACGGGATTCCGCGCGACGGAGATGTTCGAGAATCTCGAGGTCGTCGGGTCTCACGGCCACACCCTCGTCGAGACGTGGCGGGACGGGCCCGAGGCGTTCCAGGGTACGCTCGTCCGCGGATTCCCGAACCTGTTCCTCATCACGGGCCCGAACACGCAGGCCTCCGGCTCGATCATCGGAGTCATCGAGGCGCAGACGCGCTACGTGGCGCGACTCATGGACCTCGCTGACCGTATGCGGGCCGGCGCGGTGTCGGTCAGCGACGCGGCGCAGCAGACGTACGACGCGAAACTGTCGCGCATGATGGCGCGCAGCGTGTGGGAAGTGGGCGGCTGCGAGAGCTGGTACAAGGTCGGTGGTACCGGCCGAGTCGCCGTCAAGTGGCCGGGAAACCTCGCCGAATTCGAGCAGATGCTCGAGGTCGTCCGACCGGACGACTACCTGTTCGTACCGTCGGCATCCCTCGCCGACGCCTACACCGAACCCAATTTCCGGGGACAAGAAAAGCCATCCGCCGACGTATGAGCGGCTGGTTGGCTGGCCCCATCGCAGCGGTCGTCGGCAGTGACGACGAAGTTCAAAGGAGAACCAAGTGAGCTACATCATCGGCGTGGATGTCGGCGGAACATTCACCGACGGCATCCTGGCGGACGGCGAGGGGAGACTCTTCGGAGCGAAGGCCCCTTCCACGCCTCCGGACTACACGGGCGGGTTCTTCGACGTGCTCGAGGAGCTCGCGGCGGGCGCCGGCCTGTCGCTGCGCGAGATGTTGGAGAACACGCATCACATCGCCCACGGGACGACCTCTTCGCTGAATGCCCTCGTCATGGGCACCGTTCCCGACATCGGCTTCATCACGACGCGCGGGCACCGCGACTCGATCTACATCATGAACGTCGAGGGTCGTTATCTCGGCAGCTCGCCCGAGCAGCTGCAGAGCACGATCACGCAGACGAAGCAGCACGCGCTCATCCCGCGGTCGCTCGTCTATGAGGTCACCGAGCGCGTCGACCGAGATGGAACCGCGCTCGTGCGCCTCGATGAAGACGAGGTCCGTCGAGCCGCGAGCGAACTGAAGCAGGCGGGAGTCCCGGCGATCGCCGTGAGCCTTCTCTGGTCCTTCCGCAACGACGCCCACGAGCGTCGGGTGCGCGAGATCATCCACGAGGTCGCCCCCGACATGTTCGTGGCGATCTCGAGCGAGGTGAGCCCTCGCATCCGGGAGTTCTCACGATCGGCGACGACGATCATGAGCGCGCAGATCGCGCCGGGACTGCGCGCCTACCTCGGCAACGTCGAGTCGCGTCTGCGTGAGGAGGGACTGGCGGGCCAGCTGCTCATCATGCAGGGCAACGGCGGCGCGACCGTCGCCAAGGACGCACCGAACCGCGCGATCAGCACGATCGGATCGGTACTGACGGGCGGCGTCGTCGGAGCCGTGGCGCTCGGCGCCCAGCTCGGGCACCGCAACATCGTCGCGACGGACGTGGGAGGAACGACGTTCCTCGCCGGTCTCGTGGTCGATGGCGAGCCTGTGCGCTCGACCACGACCGTGCTCAACCACCACCCCCTCAACGTGCCCCGGGTCGAGGTCGAGGCGATCGGGTCCGGGGGCGGTGCGATCGCCTGGCTCGACGCGGGTGGCAACCTCCTGGTCGGCCCACGCAGCGCGCAGGCCGTCCCCGGCCCCGCCTGCTACGACCAGGGTGGCGTGGAGCCGACCAACACGGACGCCAATCTCGTGCTCGGCATCCTCTCCGAGAGAGGACTGCTCGGGGGCAGAAAGGGCCTCAATCTCGAGAGGGCGCGCGAGGCCATCCGTACCCGCATCGCCGAACCGCTCGGCCTGAGCATCGAAGATGCCGCCGCCGCGATCTACGCCGTGCAGAACAACCAGACGGCCGATCTGCTGCGAAAGACGGTGGTAGAGGCCGGATACGATCCGCGTGACTTCGTCGTCTACGCCTTCGGCGGCGCCGGCCCCGCCCACAGTGCCGCGTATTCGTCGATCCTCGGCGTCAGCCAGGTCGTCGTCCCGCTCGGCCCGCTCGCCTCGGCGTTCTCGGCCTACGGACTGGCCACCTCCGACATCGTCCTCACGGGTGAGCACTCCGACCCCGTCACGCTCCCCGTGGACGCGACGAAGGTCGAGAGCAACTTCATGCGGTTGGAAGCGGAGTTGCTGGAAGCTCTCGAGGGTCAGGGCCTGACCTTCGCGGACGTGCAGCTCATCCGCGAACTCGATATGCGCTACGCGATGCAACTCGCCGAGCTTCCGACTCCCATCGGCAAACCGGTCACGGCGCACGAGCTGCTCCACGCGATGGGAGCCTTCGAGCGCAAGTATGCAGAACTGTACGGCGAGGGATCCGGTTTCTCGGCCGCGGGCATCCAGGGCATCACCTACCGGGTCCGGGCTGTCGGAGCGCTCAACGCAGAGCTCGATGTGCCGGAGATCGAGAAGGGCGACGGTCACGATTCCTCCTCGGCACGTATCGGCTATCGGCCGGTGCGGCTCGGCACCGCGGGATACCGCGACACGGCGATCTACGACTACACCCGGCTGCGCCAGGGGCATGTGATCGTCGGCCCCGCAATCATCGAAGTCCCGACCACCACCGTCGTCGTACCCGACGACATGACCGGAGTCGTCGACGACTTCGGCAACCTCGTGATCTCGACGAAGAGCGACGAGATCGTCGGCGACTTCGAAGACATGGCGATCGCCTCGAACAAGGAAGTGCTGGCATGAACGCGTTGATCCCCGGTTCCGAGAAGTTCACCAGCCGCCCGGTGAGACCCGAAGAGGTCGTCGCGGCGCTCCCGGCGGGCTTCCCGATCCACACCGTTACGCAAGAGCAGATCGACGCGCTCGACCCGCTCACGTACGAGGTGATCCGCCACCGCATCTGGTCTGTCACCGAAGAGATGGGCGAGTCGCTCAAACGCATGTCCGGGTCACCCATCGTCACAGACGCGAACGATTTCGATTTCGCCGTCAGCGACGAGGTCGGTCAGGAGGTACTGGTCGGTCTGTACAACACCACCCTGGTGGGGGCGGTCGACCTGGCGATCTACTGGACGATGCAGAATCGTTCGCACAATCCGGGCATCGCCGAGGGAGACATGTTCCTCAACAACGATCCGTGGGTCGGCGGCGGCCTGCACCAGAACGACGCGATCGTCTTCCAACCGATCTTCCACGAGGGCAAGCTGTTCGCGTGGACGAGCGGGATCTGCCACGAACCCGACCTCGGGGGAGTGGGACTCGGATCGTTCTCGCCCGCGGCTCAGGACGTCTTCTCGGAGTCGGTCCCGATGCCGCCCGTCAAGGTGGTTCGAAACGGCGTGATCCAGCAGGACATCGCCGACATGTGGGTGCGCCGGTCCCGGGTTCCGCAGCTCGTCGAGCTCGATCTGCACGCGCAGGTCGGCGCGAACAACGTCGGGCGGACCCGCATCCTCGAGATCGTGGAGCGCTACGGTGCCGACACGGTCAAGGCCGTGATGAAGCGCATGATGAACGACGCCGAGGGGCGTCTGCGGCAAAAGCTCAGCGCGCTGCCCGACGGCAGTTGGCGGGCGAGCGGCTACCAGGATCAGTCGCACGAAGGGGACCGCGGTCTGCACAAGATCACCGTCGAGATGACGAAGGCCGGCGACCGGCTGAGCTTCGACTTCACCGGGACCGACCCTCAGGCCGGCGTGATCAACTGCACCTACGCGGGACTCCGCGGCGGGATCATGGTCGCGCTCCTGCCGATCCTGGCCCACGACATCCCGTGGTCGGCCGGTGGTCTCATGCGCGTCTTCGACGTGACGAGCGAGGAGGGCACGCTCAACAACGCGATGTTCCCCGCCGCGGTCAGCCGCGGTCCGATCGGGCCCGCGTGGCAGACCGGGACGCTCGTCGCCGAGTGCCTCTCGCAGATGCTCGACCAGACCGTCGACATCGGAACCAGCGTGCAGGCGGCCTGTTGCGGCACGTGGGACACCGCTGTCATCGCGGGACTCGACCAGCGCGGCGAGCATCCGGTGCCCTTCCTCAACATCCTGATGGAGCCGATGGCCGGAGGGTACGGCGCACGTCCGGATGCCGACGGCATGGACACCGGGGGACTCTTCTGCATCCCGCAGGGCCGAGTTCCCGACACCGAGATGTCGGAGTTCCTCTACCCGATGCTGGTGCTGTGGCGGCGCGAGGAGCCCGATTCCGGCGGACCGGGGCGTCAGCGCGGCGGCGTGAGTGCATCCATCGCCTTCACGCCGTACGGCACGGAAGTGCCGATCGGCCTCGTGCTCGCATCGGCAGGAAAGGCGGTCTCGCAGAACACGGGACTCGCGGGCGGATATCCGGGCAACACCGGTCTCGACCTCCTGGCGCGCGGCGCGGATGCGCTCGGCACGTTGCGCTCGGGTCGCATCCCCTCGACGCTGGACGAGGTCGGCGGTGAGCTCGAGATCGGCCAGAACTACGCGACGACGGCGATCTTCCCCGGCGACGTCATGTTCATGCACTGGCAGGGCGGGGGCGGTTACGGTGACCCCCTCCTTCGCGAACTCGGTGCGGTGCAGCGTGATCTGGACGCCGAGAAGATCACGCCGACGGGTGCGGAGGCGTCCTACGGAGTCGTCGTCGTCGACGGCAGGATCGACGTGGACGCCACCGAGCGGCGGCGGGCCCAGGCGCGCTCCGCCCGGTCCGAACTCGCGCCGGAATCAGCGAGTGGCGGCTCGACGGTCGACGTCGGATCCGGGCGACGGATCAACGACAGCCTGATCCACGTCACGGTCGATGGCGCGGAAGTCGTCGCCTGCTCCCACTGCGGTGAGGTCCTGGCGCGGATCGGGGAGGATGACCGACTGGGTTTGGTTCGCATCGATGCCGAGCCGACTGCCGCGGGTCCTCAGATCACCGCTGTCGCGTCGGACTATGTGGACGGCGAAGTCGTCTTCCGCCGCTACTGCTGCCCGAACTGCTGGACCACGTCGTGGTCGGGCCTGGTGCCGGTCGGGCATCCCGACTATGCGCTCGAGCTCGGCATGCTGGAGTCCGCTCCGGTGTGAACGCGCCACTCGTGATGCACGGATGCCCCGCGCCGGGTGGGGCATCCGTGCATCGCCGCGTGGGCGGGCGAAGGCTCCGCCCGGGTTCGCACGGCGCCCGTGACCCCCGTGAGGGGATTTGCATCCCCTCACGGGGTGTGCGCAATGTATTGCATGCCGATTCCCACGGGCCGCTCGCGCGTAGACCGCTCCCTGCTTCGCGACGATGTCTATCTGCGACTCCGCGACGCGATCGTCGACGGCACTTTCGAGCCGGGGGAGCAGCTCAAGGACGCCGATCTGGCGGCCTGGCTCGGCGTCAGTCGCACCCCGGTGCGCGAGGCGCTCCTGCGTCTCGGGGCCAGCGGACTCGTCGTCGCCGTGCCCGGGCGTTCAACGACCGTGAGCACGATCGATCCGCGGGCGGCCCGTGATGCGCGGGACGTCATCGCGGCCATGCACGGGCTGGCCGTGCGCGAGACGACGGGCCGATTGAGCGCGGAGGACGTCGGTCGCATGCGAGACGCCAATCAGCGCTTCGCCGCCGCGCTCGCGGAGAACGACCTCGCCGCCGCACTGCGAGCCGACGACGAGTTGCACGGGATCCCGGTCGCCGCGCTCGGCAACCGCGCCCTCGAGGCGGTTCTCGAGCAGTTCGGTCCGCTGGTGCGACGTGCCGAGCGACAGCGCTTCAGGGGTGACGGACGCATGTCCGTCGAGAGGCACGAGCAGCTCATCGAGCTTCTGGCCGCCGGCGATGTGCGCGGCGCCGAGTCGGTGACCTTCGACATCTGGCACAGCCTGCCGGCGGTTGGAGCCGGGGATGACGGTGGCTCGGAGGCATCCGCAGAACCTGCCGCAGGCGCGTGATCATTCCGCGGGACAATCGCCCTGTGGACGGCCTCATGACCATCGGCGACTTCTCGCGCGCGGTCCGGATGAGTGCCAAAGCGCTGCGTTTCTACCACCGGAGCGGGGTGCTCGCGCCCGCCCACGTCGACGAGCAGAGCGGGTACCGCCTGTACGCGGCAGAGCAGATCGCGGATGCCCAGATCGTCCGGACGCTGCGCGAACTCGATGTGCCCGTCGAATCCGTTCGCGACGTCCTGGCCGCGCCGAGTATCGAGGTGCCAGCGAAGCTGATGAGCGAGCACCTCGACCGGATGGAGGCGAAGCTCTCTGCGAGACGCGCGGCGGTCGCCAATCTGCGCTCGATACTCGAGCCGTCCCGTCCACCGATCGAGATCGTCCACCGCAGTGTTCCCGAGACGCGCGTCGTCGCGATCCGCGAGGACATCCCGCTGGAGAAGCTCGGCGGATGGTTCCGCCGAGCGACGAGCATCCTCCACCGCATCGCGGAGAACAACGACCCGTCGTCCACGGGGGCGTACGGCGGGATCTGGCCCAACGGACTGTTCTCGGATGAGTACGGCACCGCCACGGTCTATCTGCCCGTGGGCCCGGGGTTCGACGACCGCACGATCGGGGATGACGCGACTGTTCTCGACCTGCCCGCGGTCGAGTTGGCCGTGGCGACCCACGACGGACCGGACGCAACCGTGCCACGTGTCTACGCCGCGCTCGGCGAGTACGTGGCCCGCCACGAACTTGCGGTCGACGCGCCGGTGCGCGAGACGTACGTCACGGGACTCCCGGGAGTGGACAGGACCGTCGTCATGGAGATCGGCTGGCCCATCTTCCGCGTATCGCGCTGACCTCGGACCGTCGTCGCCGTTTGACCTTCCCCCGAGGGGAAGGCCCAGTCTGGGCTGTGCGACACCGGATGATCGCCCGATGGTCCCACCCTCGGGCCCCGCGCAGAACGGAACCCCGACATGACCAACTCGATTCGCTTCGCACCGTACGACGCAGACACCCTCCCCTCCGCCATCGTCCGCTACCTCGCGGCGAAGGACGATACCCGCGGCCGGGAGTCGATCATCGACGTGTTCACCGCGGGTGCCAGCGTCACGGATGAGCGCATCCGGTACGACGGTCGTGATGCGATTCTGGGGTGGTTGGGGACCGTGGCCACCGAGTTCACATATACGACGACGCTCATCGGCCAACGGCGCGAAGGTGAATCCGACTGGGTCGTGCTCGCGCGGCTGGAGGGTGATTTTCCGGGTGGCATCGCCGAACTCGGCTTCCGTTTCAGCGTTCGGGGGGACCGCATCGCGCAGCTGCTGATCGCGCCGGTCTGAGCCGGCGTGAAC
>CAYZEL010000016.1:0-14686 GCA_964477515.1 uncultured Microbacterium sp. | reverse complement strand
ACGCTATTTCAGCAGATGTTGCGCCGCGGCGTGCGCCATCGCGTCGAAGATCCGCGCGACGTCGGCCTGCGTCGCGTCGTCGAACGTGAAGTTCTCGACCGCGTTGGCGATCCATTTGTCGCGGGTGAGGCGCATCCTGTCCCACGTTCCCGTCGCGGCCAGCCTCTTGCCCAGGGCGAGCAGAGTGCTGTCGCTGAACTCCCTGTCTGCCTGCAACGCACCTTCGTCGGATGCCATCGGGTGCAGGATCTGACGGAGGGCGGCGCGGACCTGTTCGAGGTACGCGGGTTCGTCGTACGAGCGGCGCACGGGTTGCGCGGAGTGATCAGCCGGGCCGTGCATCAGGTACATCATCGACGCACGTTTGACGATGTCGGTGTAGCCCTCGACCTGCTCCATCAAGAGGACGTGGTACCAGAAGATGTTCAGTTCGCGGCGCGCTTTGATGAACGGGTCACGCGCGCTCTGCATGAGGTCCCATGACCCGAGCGCCGCGAATTGACGTCCGTCTTGCATGAGGAACTGGTCCGCCCAGCCTCGGATCTTCTCCTGTGCGCGTTCGGGTTGGAGCGATGTCCCCCCGGCCCCCATCCACTCGTAGTACAGCTCTGTGTAGACGTACTGCCTGAAGTTGCTCTCGCTGTACGTGCAGACCGGCGGCTCGTCATTCCCGAGGTCAGCACCCTCGCCCCGCTCGGGGAGCGCACACGCGGGATCATCGCTCGGATCGTCGGTCGGCCCGTCGGCCTGAGCGAGATCATCGGGTTCATCCGGTTCGGAGTCGGCTATGCAGGTGGAGGCGAAGCGCATCACCCCCGCAGCGCATCCGGCCCGGGTGCCCCCTGCGGTTGCTGTCGAGGGAGCCATCGTGAGAGCGAGAGCGACAGCGACGCCACCACCGATGACGCCGACGAGTGCGCCGGAGCCGAAGGTCGACCAGCTGAAGCGTGACCGGGGTGCGCGCGCAGCCACGGCGTGCTGCCGATCCGGTTCGAGGGCGGACATCAGTATGCCTGCTGGATGATCGCTGCGACTGCCCCGACGTCGTCGTTGGCCTCGAACACACCCTCCAGCGACGGGAAGAAGCCCTGGTTGACCATGATCGTGAAGGCGAGGTTCCGTCCCTTCGCGGTCTCCATCACACCGCCGAGCGTCTTGGTGGTCAGGCGCATCCGGTTGTTGAAGGCGTCGCCGTCCATCAGGGTGCCGGTCTTCGCGAGCACCTTACCGGCGGCTGGGCTGTCGGTTTCGACGACGAAAAGGGAACCGTCGACGCCGAGGATCGGCATGGTCGCCTGCCAGCGTTCCGCGTCCGGCCGCTTCGCCATGAGCGTCTGGATCTGCAGCGCGTTGGCGGGGGTGATGTAGTTGCCCTCCAGACCCGATCCGTCGACAAGAGAGGCGCCGAGGATGTCGAGGCCCGCGGCATCCCAGATCTCCGCGGAGATCGGGATACCGTCATCGCAGTCGGTCGAGCCCCGTTCGGCTGCGAGACGGCAGATCAAGGTCTGCGCCCCGCGGTTGTAGCTGATCTTCATGACGTAGGTCGCCTCTTGCTCGATCGAGAGCGACTCCAGCTCGGCGACCGCGGGCAGCGCATCGATGGTTGCTCGGTCGGCGAGCTTCTCGTCGGGGTTGACGATGATCGGATCGGCCGCGACGCTCACACCGGCGCGTTCGAGGGCCTCGATGAAGGCCGTGCGGGCGAAGGTCGCGGGATCGGCGAATGCGTAGACCTTGAGCTGCGGGTCGCTGTCGGCCGCGATGGTGCCCGACACCAGGATCTCTCCGTCCCGGGTCGGCTTCGGGAGCGTGATGTTCGTGGTTCCGCCCGCTTCCACGGTCTCGACGGTGGACGTCACGACCCACGGCGAGACAACGGGGATCATGTCGACGGATGCCGGCTCGCCGGGATCACCCGGGCTCACCACGACGTCGATCAGATTCTGGTTGATGACGATGGGTGTGACCGGCTGGCCCCCGAGCTCGCCGGTGAAGAGACGGTCGTCGACCACGACATCACCCGCGACGGAATCGATACCGGCGGCTTTCACCTGCTCAGCGAGGTCGTCGAGCCCGGCGAGCGGGTCTTCGGGGGTGAGCGTCGATCCCGCGAGGAAGTTCGCGTCGTTGTGATCGAGGTTCGTGAAGTCGACGGATCCGTCGGCTTTCGTGCGTCCGCCCATCGTGATGTCGCCCATGCCGACCAGCACGAGATCGCCGTCGAGCGCCCCGCCGGTGACCTCGCCACGGCGCTTGACCGGCGTCGTGATGGTGTGGTCGGGGCCCCACTCGAGCCAGGCAGCGCCGGCGCTGTAGGTCTTCACGAATGACCCGGGCGCGGCCATCCTGTTCGCGTTGAGATCGACCAGCACCTCGCCGGTGTCGATGTCCTGCACCGCGATGTACCAGGTTCCCTCTGCGTAGGGCGCCTTGTTCATGACGTCCAGCGCGGCGTCGGGTAGACCGTCGACGGCGTAGGGATCGGTCTGCTCGGCCGTGCACGCCGTGGTGGCGAGTGCGACCCCGAGCACGGTGGCGGCGGCGGTGGCGATGACCGCTGCGCGGTGTGCGGATGCGCGCATGTTCAGGATCCGTTCTCGAGAGCCTCGGCGATGCGGCGGAAAGCCTGATCGGCGGGATGTGCCTTCGGTTCCACGTTCGACTCGTTCATGAAGACGACGATGCTCGCCCCGGACTCCGGCTGGTGGAAGACCGCCGCGGTGAAGCCGAGGCCTTCGCCGTTGTGGCCCCACCATCCGTTGGTCTCGCCCATCCCCAGGGCGTAGACGTCATAGGGAGGGCCGGCATCCAGGGGTGCTCCCTGTTCGCGTTCGGCCTGTGTCCGTGCTTCGAGCAGCAGACCGCCGCCGAGTGCCTCGGCCCAGACGCGGGCGTCGTCGAGCGTGCTCACCATCGAGCCCGCCGGCCCATAGATCGACAGGTTGTCGTTCTGCGCCGTCTGCTCGCCCTCCTCGATCGCGTAGCCGAGCGGGTGGTCCGCCCACTCGGTGGCGTCGAGGAGGTATTCCGTGCCCGTCTGGTCGAGCGGCTCGAGGATGCGCTCCTCGAGCACCCCGGCGAAGTCCTGCCCGGTCACTCTCTCGACTACGGCACCGAGCAGGTTCGTGTTCGCGTTCGTGTAGACCTTCTCCGCGCCCGGCTCGAACTGCGCGGGCTCCCCGACGAGGAAGTCGTTCAGCTCGACGAGCGAGAAGATGTGGGCCTCGTCGGCTCCGTACGTCTCGCCGAATCCCGGAGTCGTCGTGTAGTCGGAGTTGCCGCTGGACATGTCCGCGAGTTGGCGGATCGTGATTCGGTCGCCGTTCGTGATGCCGTCGACGTACTGGTCGAGGGTGTCGTCGAGACTGAGCTTTCCTTCGTCGACGAGTTGCAGGATGAGCGTCACCGTGTACGACTTCGTGACGCTCCGCAGCGGCCAGGTCATCTCGCTCGACACAGGGGCATCGGCCGCGATATCGGCGACGCCGGTGAACGACGTCCACGATCCCTCGCCGGGGATCCAGACCCCCACGGCGGATCCGGGTACGCCGTACTCGGTCATCGTCGCGTCCACGATCTGCTGGAGCTCGGTCCGCAGGTCATCCGGCAGTTCGCCCTCGGGCGCCGCCGGGCGGATCACGGCGGGGGTCGATGCGTCCGAAGGCGTCGTATCGGGAGCGGTGGTGGATGCGCAGCCCGTCACGACGACGAGCGCTGCGAGTGACACGAGGCCCGCGACGGCGAGCGAGATGCGCGGACGGCGGACGTGCAGCGTCATGGAAGTTCCTCTGTTTGCTGTGCCGGGCGTGATGCGGATTCGGGATCGGAGGATGTCGGGAGCGGGGCCGCCCCCCGCGACCCCACGCTCCCGAGTCCACGCTCCCGCGCCGGCGCCTGTAACCGCAATGGACCTGGGTCCATGATCCGCAGGCGATAGGGGACCTGGGTCCATGGCACCTTCTGGAGTCGGTCGCGAGGCTGGATCCGTCCCGGCGCTCTCGCGCGGGCGAGAGGAAGCGACGTGCGCATCATGCCGAGAATCCAGAGGACCGCCTCGCCCCGAGGCGCGCGCAGACGACGGATCGCAACCGCGGCCATCGTGGTGACCACTCTCGCGCTCGGCGGTTGCGCGGGCGGTACGACGCCGAACGGTGGTGCCACGGCGAGCTCGTCCGCGTCGACCGGTGCGGCCGTCGACTTCGACGCCGAGGCACTCACCGCGGCCTTCGACGAGTCGGCCGCCGCGATGCTCGTCCCGGGCGCCGTGATGATCGTGCGGACACCGGAGGGCGAGGTCGAGCACGCATACGGGGTCACCGAGTGGGCGGGGTCGACGCCCGTCACGCTGGACGATCACATCCGGATCGGCTCGAACACGAAGACCTGGACCGGCACCGTGATCCTGCAGCTCGTCGAGGAGGGCGAGATCGCGCTCGACGACCCGGTGTCGATGTACCGCCCCGACGTGCCGAACGGCGAGAACATCACGATCGAGCAGCTGCTGACGATGCGCAGCGGTCTGCACAACTACACGACGACGCTCGAGCTGAACACGGCGCTGGACGAGACGCCGGAGCGCGTCTGGGATCCGGAGGAACTTGTGCGGATGGGCCTCGCCGAAGAGCCGTACTTCGCACCGGGCGAGGGATACGAGTACTCGAACACCAACACGGTCCTGCTCGGACTCATCGCGGAGGGAATCGAGGGGAAGCCGATCGATCGGATCTTCCAGGAGCGACTCTTCGACCCGCTCGGGCTGTCCGAGACGTCCTATCCCGCCGCGATCGATACGTCGATCCCGGAACCGTACGCGCACGGCTACATGTTCTCGAACAACGTGGACACGATGGAGGGCGAGTGGTTGTCGGACGACGAGCTCGCCGAGGCCGCGGCGGGTGAGTTGGTTCCCACCGATCACACCAACGACAACGCGTCCTGGACATCGGCTGCGGGCGCCGGGATCTCGACCGCGTCCGATCTGGCGACGTGGGTCGAAGCTCTGGGTGGCGGGGGGCTGCTCAGCGACGACATGCAGCAGAGACGGATCGAGAGCGTCCAACCCAACGAGGACGGCAGCGCGTACGGCTGGGGGATGGCCGGGATGGACTCGTTCTACGGTCACATCGGCTCGCTCCCGGGGTACAACTCGTTCATGGGCTACGACCCCGCGACCGACGTCACGGTGGTCGTCTGGACGAACCTCGCGCCGGGCGCAGACGGACTGCCCACGGCAGCGGTCCTGGCGCGCCAGCTGATCGACACTCTCTCCGGCAACTGAGGCGGATCCCCACGGGCAAGCTCAGCGCCCCCGGCAGCCTCCTCGCGCGGGAGCCTCGGCGCGGGAACTTCAGCGCGGGAACTTCAGTGCGCGGGGGGCTGGGCGGCCTGCAGGTAGCGGATCACGGCCAGTACCCGGCGATGGTCGTCGGCGTCGAGTGGCAGGCCCAGTGCGTCGTAGATGTTCGACGTGTGCTGCACGATCGCCTTCTCGCTCAGCACCAGCTGCGCGGCGATCGCGGCGTTGCTGCGTCCCTCGGCCATGAGACCGAGGACCTCGAGCTGGCGCGGGGTCAACCGGCCCACCGCGGAGGCTCCCCGGCTCGCCCGTGCGACCAGGACCGACACCACCTCGGGGTCGAGCGCCGTTCCGCCTCCGGCGACGCGCCGGATGTCGGACGTGAAGGTGCGCACGTCCGCGATCCTCTGCTTCAGCAGGTACCCGAATCCGCCGCCCCCATCGAGCAGCTCGGTCGCATACCGCCGCTGCACGTGTTGCGACACCACGACGACCCCGATGCTCGGGTGCGCCTGGCGGATGCGCAGAGCAGCCTCGAGCCCCTCGTCCGTATACGTGGGGGGCATCCGGATGTCCGTGACCACCAGATCGGGCACGTGCCGATTGACCTCGCGCTCGAGCTGCACGGCGTCGCTCACGCTGGCGAGCACCTCGAACCCGTCGCTCGCGAGGATGTGCGCGACTCCTTCCCGGAGCAGCACCTCGTCTTCTCCGATCACGACGCGCACGGCAGCTCCACTCTCACGTTCGTTCCTCGATCCCGCTCGGAGCGGATCTCGATCCTGCCGCCGAGCGCATCCACGCGATCGGCGAGACCGCGCAGGCCCATTCCCGCGTTGATCCGCGCGCCGCCGATCCCATCGTCTTCGACCTCGAGCACGAGGCGTCCGTCGGCCTGTGTCACCGTCACCCGCACCGCCGATGCCCGCGCGTGCTTGACGGTATTGGAGAGTGCCTCGGCGACGATGAAGTAGGCGGTGTGCGCGGTCGGGCGCGCGATCGTCGCCCCGTCGACCTCCGCCTGGAAGGTGGCGGCGACGGGCAGACGATCCACGAGATCCTCGATCGCCGCGACCAGACCGTGCTCGAGGAGCGCGGCGGGCAGCACGTCGTGCACGAGGCGGCGCAGGTCTGCCGCGGCCGTGTCGATTCCCCGCCGCAGAGCCTCGGCCGGACCGGCAGCGTCCGAGTCCGACGGCGCATTCGCGATGGTCTGGGCCTCGATCGCCAACAGCACGAGCTGCGTCTGCAGGCCGTCGTGGAGGTCGCGCGCGATCCGGAACCTCTCGCGGTCGGCCGCCTCGACGATGCGGGCGCGCGAGAGCAGCAGCGCCTCGTTGCTCGTGAGCAGCTGGGCCGTGAGACGCTCGCGGTCGACGGCGATGGCGAGCACCTCGGCCGCCCGGCGCACGGGGGAGGGCTCCGCGATCATCCCGGCGTCGTAGTCGATCGCGCCGACGAGGTCGTCGTCCACCAGCACGTGCAGCCATCCTCGGCCGGCGTCATCCGTTCTGTTGCGCACCTCGAGCCCCCGCTCGTCGACGAAGCGATCGTGCGCCGCGTCCCAGTACACGACGCGCAGAGTGCTGTCGCCGAGAGTCGTGGCGAGCGCCCGCGCGACGGCCGGGCGGCTCGCTCCGCGGAGCGCCAGCCACTCGCTCAGGGCCTCGAGCGGCGTCGTGCGGGTGAAGCCCCCGCGCAGGACGCCGAGCAGGAAAGCGATGGGAAGTCCCGCGAGCAGGACACCCTGCATCCAGGTGACCAGATCCGGGTCGACGCCGAGCGGCAGCAGCACGTTCGGGATCATCGGCAATGCGGGAATCGCGAGGATGCCGTAGGTGAAGAGGGGCAGCAGGATGCGCCGGTGCGCCGCGTCCGCCGCTCTCAGACGCCGCACGAGCACCACGGCCGTCATGATCATGACCGTCAGGCCGATCGTGCTCTGCACGAACGACACCGGTGCGAATGCCGGCGTTCCGAAGACGAGCGCACGAACCAGGTCGAAGAAGAGCGACGTGATGTAGCCGAGGATGACCGTGATCAGCGACAGGCGGTCCCGGATCCGACCCGAGGGGAACGCGAGCAGCAGGTGGACGGCGACCGAGAGGGCGCTGCTCGAGAAGACCGCCCCGATGGCGTACAGCCCCGGCACGCCGAAGTATCCGGCGCTGCCCAGGATCAGTGCGAGGGAACCGACGAGGAGCAGACCCCCGATTCCGCTCATCGGCCGTCGCCACCAGGCGCAGATCCCCGCCGCGACCCAGATCCAGAACAGCACGACGTACTGCACGATCGCGGCCAGGTGGCCGGGCGGCTCCGCCGCGACCGCGATCGCGACGACCCCGATGACCAGGGCGAACGCGGCGATGAAGAGCAGCGCGTGTTCGAGCGATCCCACCCGCCCGCCCTCAAGCCGTCGGGGGGTGGGGTGCGCAATCGGCGATACGGCGGTCTGCGAGGACACGGGGTCCCTCTCGGGGAGGAGTCGGGGGCGATCAGCTCTCACCTTGGCCGAACGCGGCACACCGAGCAACCGACCTGGGTCGCCTCTTCCTGTGCCGTCCGCGTCGATCCCGCCGGGTTCGCGCCGGGTGGTTCACCTCGGTTGAGTAGAGTTCGCGAGAGGGTGGCGAAGAACACCAGGTTGCTGAGGAGCGCACGATGTCAGGTGACAAGGTTGTCGACGAGAGCAAAGCGATCTCCGAAATCGTGGAGCGGCTCCGGGAGCGATTCCCCGAAGCCTCGCCCGAGTCGGTCGCGGCCGCGGTCGAGTACGCGCGAACGACGTTCTCGGAGGCCAAGGTCCGCGACTTCGTGCCGGTGCTCATCGAGAAGGAAGCCAAGGCGCGTCTGAAGGGCAAGCGCTGAGCCGTGAGCCAGCGCGCCGGACACCACGGCACATCACCCGTGCTGGTCGGGCTCGTCCTCGGCGGGCTGCACGGTCCAGGACGGAGCCTCGTCGATGCCCGCCTCCTCTTCGCGCTCCGCATCCTCGCTCGTCGGCTGCACGGCTCCCTGTGCGTGATGCGACGGTGCGTAGATCGTGTAGAGGCGCAGGGGTGACGTGCCGGTGTTGATGACGTCATGCCAGGTCCCCGCGGGGACCTGAACGGACCATCCGTCCGAGACATCCTCCTCGAAATCGAGCTGATCCTTCGCGGGACCCATGACCGCTTTCCCACGACCTGCGTCGACACGCAGGAACTGGTCCGTTCCCGGGTGGGACTCCAGGCCGATGGACTCGCCCACGGGGATCGACATCAGCGTCACCTGAAGGAATCTTCCGGTCCAGGCGACGGTGCGATAGTTCTCGTTCTGTCGCGTGGCCGACTCGATGTCGAAGGCGTTCGGGTGGGGCCCGTTGTCGGTGATGGCCATGGCGTCGGTCTCCTTGCTCGATGTCGCGAGGATCGAAGCCTACGCCGCGGAAGAGACCGCGTCTGCCTCGTCTTCGAAAACACGAGATTGGCGAAAACGAGACCGTTCGCGGGGACTTCGAGGACAATTGACAGGTGAGTTGCACGCACCCCGAGAGCGAGTTCGAGGCACTCGTGTATCTCGCGGAGCGTCTGCGGCTGCGCTTTCCCGAGTCAAGCGATGACGTGGTGTTCGCCCTCATCGCCGAGGAACTGGAGTCGTTCGACGGCGTGCGGCTGCGGCACTACGTTCCGGTGCTCGTCGAAAGGAACGTGGTCCGTCGTCTGCACGAGACCTACCGTCTGGCCGCCTGAGGCCGACCTCCGCGGGTCACGCGTCGAACTCTGTCACCGAATGTTCATTTCCGCGCCGTTTTCGGCGGGAAGACTGAAGTCGTGACGTCTCTGCACGCGAGGATCCAGCCCGCATCCCGTTCCGCACGACCCGTGCTGGCAAACGTGGCGACGGCGCTGCGCGGACTCGACCACGTCCGGATGTCGCCCGGCGAGACGCTCACGGAGTTGTCGGGACTCGGCACGCTCGCCGTGACCGAGGCCCCGGGCGAGCTGCTCCTGCACTTCACGGGTGGCGCGGACGTGGACCCGGCGGCCGTTCGCCACGCGATCTCGGCGACGATTCGCCAGGCCGCGGGCAGCCGCACGTCGGCCGCGCGCCTCGTGATCACGTGGACGGATGCGACTCCGCGCCTGTCGCCGCATGCGGTCTGATCTCGGCGAAGGCTCCCTCCTCTCCGTCTCGACCGCGGCACGCATCGCCGCGATCTATGCCGCGGCACGTCTCATCACGACGACCTACCTGCTGCTGGCGGGCGCGCTGTCGCCCGCGGGGTCCCGGTTCGGGCCGGGCGCCGACATCCCTACCTACGTGCAGGCGTGGGATGCGCGGTGGTATCGACGGATCGCCGTGGAGGGATACCCGTCGCAGCTGCCCCTGACGGACGCGGGCGAGGTGGCGCACAACGCGTGGGCGTTCATGCCGCTCTTCCCGTGGCTGTCCGCGGTCGTCGGCGCTCCCCTCGGATCGTGGGCTGCCGGGGCGGTCCTGATCGCGCTGGTCAGCGGCTACCTCTGCTGCCTCGTTCTCTACCGGATGCTGGTGGGCGCGATCGGGCGCTCCGCGTCGGTGTGGGCCGTGGTGTTCTTCGCGTCGGCTCCGCTTGCCGCGATGTTCCAGGTCGCCTATCCCGAGACGCTCTTCCTCCTGCTGATCCTGCTCGGCATCCGATGTCTGCAGCGGCGCCGCTACGGATGGCTGTACGCGGTCGTCCTCGGGATGGCATTCCTGCGTCCCGGGGTGCTCGCCTTCGCGCTGTTGCTAGGACTCTTCGGAACCTGGCGATGGACGACTCGCCGTCGCGAGGCCCTGCGTGCGGGCGAGCTCGTCCACGTCGCTGCGGCCGCCGCCCTCGCGACGATCTGCGGCCTGTCGTGGCCGGTCATCGTGGCGACCGCGACGGGTCGCGGGGACGCGTACCTGCAGACCGAGTTGTCGTGGCGTCGCCTCTGGATGGGCGACGAGGGCGGCTTCGTGCCCTTCGAGGGCTGGTTCCAGGCGGCCGACTACTGGTTCGAGGCGTGGTCCATGAACCCGGCGTTGGGACCTGTCGCGGTCCTGGCGATGACCGTCGCGGTAGCGTGCATCTTGGTCTTCGTCCCTCAGGTCCGCCGGCTCGGGATGGAGCTCCGGCTATGGGCCGCGAGCTACGCCCTCTACCTGCTGGCCGTGTTCCTTCCGCAGTCGAGCCTCTTCCGGCTGCTGCTCCCGCTCTCGCCCCTGTGGGGAGCGATGGCTCAGCCGCGCAGCACGGTGTGGAGGATCGGCGTCCTCGTCGCGTGTCTGGTCGGACAGGGATGGTGGATCTGGAACGTGTACGGGCTCGGGAACGAGTTCTGGCACATCCCCTGACCGCGGCGGCGGGCAGGGGATCGGATGGCACCCGACCCCCTGCCCTAAGGTGACCCGTCTCTCAGTCGCCCTTCACGTTGACGATCTGCCGCAGAACGTGCCGCACCGTGACCAGGTCGTCGGCGTCTGCCATGACCTGATCGATCGGCTTGTAGGCCTGCGGGATCTCGTCGAGGAAGGCATCGGTGTCCCGGTACTCGATGCCCGCCATCGCCTCACGCAGCTGCTCGTGCGTGAAAGTCTTGCGGGCCGAGGTGCGCGAGTGCTCCCGCCCCGCACCGTGTGGCGACGAGTTGAGCGACAGAGGGTTGCCCTTGCCCTCCACGACGTACGACGCCGTGCCCATCGACCCGGGAATGAGCCCTGGACGACCGGCATCCGCCATGATGGCTCCCTTGCGGGAGACCCACACCCTCTTGCCGAAGTGCATCTCGGACTCGGTGAAGTTGTGGTGGCAGTTGATCCGCTCGAGCTCCTCGACTCCGGTGCCGTCGGGCGCCGTGTCGAGGAAGCGGCCGAGCTGATTCGCGACACGGTCCATCATCTCTTCGCGGTTCAGCAGGGCGAATCGCTGAGCCCACCGCAGCTCGCTGATGTATCGCCTGAACTCCGGCGTGCCCTCGACCAGGTAGGCGAGGTCGGGGTGCGGCAGTTCGATCCACCACTGCTTGGCGAGCCGCTGTGCGACCTTGATGTGGTGTTGCGCGATCTTGTTGCCGACGCCCCGTGACCCGGAGTGCAGGAACATCCACACCGCGTCGGTCTCGTCGAACGAGATCTCGATGAAGTGGTTGCCGCTGCCGAGCGACCCGAGTTGGTTGCGCCAGTGCCCCGCGTACGAGGCCGGGTCGAAACCGGACTTCGCGGCGAGGTCCTCGAGCTCGGCCACGCGCGGCTCCGCCGTCGCGACGATCTTGCGGTTGTCGCGGCCGGCCGACAGCGGGATGGCGCGTTCGATCTGCTCGCGCAGCTCGGCGAGGTCGCGTCCGGCGAGATCCGGGCGGGTGAAGGCGGTCTTGACCGCGATCATGCCGCAGCCGATATCGACGCCGACCGCCGCGGGCATGATGGCGCCGAGTGTCGGGATCACCGATCCGACCGTCGCCCCCAACCCGAGGTGCGCATCGGGCATGAGCGCCAGATGCGGGTAGATGAACGGCATGCGTGATGATGTGCGGGCCTGCTCGATGGTCTTCTCATCGATCAGGCTCGCCCACGACAGCAGGCGGTTCGTGAGCCTCTCCATGATTCCTTTCCTGTGGTTGCGCGCAACCAAGCTGCGCGATGCGGAGGCGGGTCGTCCAGGTCGTACGGACGATCCGAATCCGCCACGCGGAAAGGAAACGCCCCGGACCTGTGCGGTGCGGGGCGTGAGGGAAGCGGATGCTTCTACACGGCCGGCGCCGGAGGGTACGACTCGTAACGGAACTGGGGCGTGAATCCCAGCACCGTCGAATTGCGAAGCTCCCGCAGCGGGTTCATCGCGTCGTCCTCTCGGCCTGCCTTGTTCGCCGTGCCGTCGGCACAGCCTTGCAACGGTAGGGCACGGTTCGCGCCCGGGTCAAGCGCGATCATCTCTGCCGGGACGCGAGAATGGACGGGTGGAGACGTGGCAGATGCGTGAGTGGTACGCCGACTTCCTCGAAGCCTGCAACCGTCACGACCTCGACGCCATCCGCTCGTTCCTCGATCCTTTCGTCCGGCGCGCGCATCTGCCCAGCGGAGCGGATGCGTGGGTAGACGATGTCGCGGATCTGTTCCGCGCCTTCCCGGACTGGCGGTGGCGACGCATCCAAATCGTCGTCGAGGACGACCGTCTGGCCGTTCATCTGCGCGCGAGCGGCACGCACGTCGCCGAGTTCCGCGGCATCGCCGCGACGCGGCGGCACGTCAACGTCGCCGAGTTCGCGATGTACCGGGTGGTAAACGGCCGGATCACGGAGTTCGCCGGCACCGCCGATCACATCGAACTGCTCAGCCAGCTACAGGGATGAACCTCGGTCGGGCGTCAGCTCGTCGACCGACCGCTTGTCGCCCCGTGTCTTGATGAGGCTCGCGACCGTCGCCACCCCGATCGTCGCCGCGATGAAGACGAGCGAGAACCAGATCGGGATCTCGGGGGCCCACAGCATCGGCTCGCCGCCGTTGATGAACGACAGTTCGTTGACGTGCATGGCGTGCAGCACGAGCTTGACGCCGATGAAGGCGAGGATGACGGCGAGTCCCTGCGCGAGGTAGACGAGGCGTTCGAGCAGTCCGCCGACGAGGAAGAAGAGCTGCCGCAGCCCCATGAGCGCGAACGCGTTGGCCGTGAAGACGATGTAGGCCTCTTCCGTCAGGCCGTAGATCGCCGGGATCGAGTCCACCGCGAAGATCAGGTCGACGAATCCGATCGCGATGATCGTCAGCATCATCGGTGTCACCCAGCGCCGGCTGCCCTTTCGGACGGTCAGCCGGTCGCCGTTATATTCGTCGGTCACGGGCAGGATGCGTCGGACGAAATGCATGAACCTGCCATCGGCCGGGTTCGACTCGCCGTGCGCGAAGGCCTGGCGGTACGCCAGGAAGAGCAGGAGAGCGCCGAAGAGGTAGAAGATCCACGAGAAGTTCTCGATGAGGGTCACACCGACCGCGATGAAGATCCCGCGCAGGATGAGCGCGATCACGATGCCGATCATCAGCACCTTCTGCTGGTAGATCTTCGGCACCGCGAACCCGGTCATGACGATGAGGAACACGAAGAGGTTGTCGATCGACAGGGCCTTCTCGGTCAGGTAGCCCGCGAAATACTCTCCGCCGTACGTCCAGCCGCTGGAGACGCCGATGCCGACGCCGAAGAGCAGGGCGAGGCCGATGTAGAAAGCCGACCACCGGGCGGACTCGCCGATGGAGGGTTCGTGGGGCTTGCGCACGTGCGCGAAGAACTCGTAGACGAAGAACGCGATCGTGACGGCGATCGTGATGATCCAGATGAGCGGCGTGATGTTCAAGAGGGTTCCCAACCGTGGCGTGAGCGAATCGACGCCAAGGTCTTCTCCATCCTCTGAGACGAGGACCGGTGGCCCGGGATGCGGTGGGCATCCGTAGTGACGAGCCGACCGTGTCGGAGTACTCCCCTTGGTGGTGACAGCTTATGCGACGGGGCCGTGTCGATCCTGGACGGATGCCGAGCGCGAGCGGCGCACCATGCCGGCGATCAGCAGGCCGAGCACGGCCCCCGACGCGTTGGCCACCAGGTCGCGGGGATGGGAGATCTGGTCCACGAGCGGGATCTGAGCCAACTCGATCGTCAGGGTCAGACCTACGGGAAGAGCGAACGCCACGACACCCCGGAAGAGAAGCCCTGCGGCCAGACCGATCGGCACGAACACCAAGACGTTGGCGATGATCTCCAGCTCCGAGCCGCCCGCCCAGGTCGACCATCCGATCCACGCACCGGGATCGAGGATGCCGTAGCGCTCCTGGTCACCCTCGGTGGCCCAGGGAAGAGGGCGAAGCGTCGCCCAGAGGACGACGGCGGTGTACGACGCCCCGAGCACCGCGGTCGCCACACGACCCGCCCGCCCCGGGGCGGACATGGTCATCGGTCCACCGCGGTCACGCTGCCGGGAGCTTCACGCGGCTCAGCTCCTCCGAACGCTGCCAGATGCGGGCAGCGTCGTCGATGTTTCGCAGCGGCGGGAAGAGCGGCTGCTCGGCGGGCGCGCCGCCGACCTGTGCGGGACCCGTCGGCCCGAAGAGCAGGCCGCGCTTCGAGTCGCGTCCGGTTACCGCCATCAGGGCGGGCAGGCCGGCGGACTCGGCGGTTCCTACGACAAGTCCGGAAAGAAGTGGATCGTCGAACAGCGGACGGTCGAATATGCGGCTCTCGAAACCGCGACCCGCGTGGCGGAAGGCGATCCGCGCAGCGATATCTTTTTCCTTGGCGCCATCTTTTACGAAATGGTTACCGGCCAACGACCGTTCCCCGAGCGGCCTCGCGACGAATCACGAGCGCAGATGATTCGCATTCGTTACGACGAAATCGATCCGCTCGCCGACGAT
>CAYZEL010000015.1:2729-25692 GCA_964477515.1 uncultured Microbacterium sp. | reverse complement strand
CGAGGTTGTAGAGGTATCCGACGGTCTCTTCCTTGATCTGGCCCATCATCGCCTGGAACATCTGGAAGCCCTCGCGCTGGTACTCGATCAGCGGGTCGCGCTGCGCCATCGCGCGCAGGCCGATGCCCTCCTTGAGGTAGTCCATCTCGTAGAGGTGGTCACGCCAGCGGCGGTCGAGGACCTGCAGCACGACGCGTCGTTCGAGTTCGCGCATCGCCTCCGACCCGAGCTTCTCTTCGCGGTTCTGGTAGGCGATCAGCGCGTCCGAGAGCATCTCGCGCTTGAGGACCTCGGGGGTGATGCGTCCCTTCGTGCCGGCCTCGGCGACGACCTCGTCGATCGTGACACCGACGGGATAGAGCGTCTTGAGCTCGGTCCACAGGGCATCGAAGTCCCAGCCCTCGCTGTGTCCGCTGCCGGTGTGTTCGTCGATGACGGCACCGATCGCGTCCTCGATGAAGTGGCGCACACGCCCGGCGATGTCGTCGCCCTCGAGGATGTGTCGACGGTCGGCGTAGATGGCCTCGCGCTGACGGTTGAGGACGTCGTCGTACTTCAGGACGTTCTTGCGCGTCTCGGCGTTGCGGGACTCGACCTGTGACTGCGCGCTCTTGATCGCGCGGCTCACCATCGACGACTCGATCGCGACATCGTCGGGGAAGTTCGCTCGGCTGAGGATCGCCTCGGCGGCACCCGACTGGAACAGGCGCATCAGGTCGTCCGTCAGCGACAGGTAGAAGCGGCTCTCGCCCGGGTCGCCCTGGCGGCCGGAACGGCCGCGCAACTGGTTGTCGATGCGGCGCGACTCGTGGCGCTCGGTGCCCAGCACGTAGAGTCCGCCGACGCCGACGACCTTCTCGGCCTCGTCGGCGACGCGAGCACGGACGGCGTCGTAGACACCCTCCCACTCGGCCTCGTACTCGTCGGGCGTCTCGACCGGGTCCAGGCCCTTCGCCTTCATCTCCTGCACCGCGAGGAACTCGGCGTTGCCGCCGAGCATGATGTCCGTTCCACGACCGGCCATGTTCGTGGCGACGGTGACGGCGCCCGGCAATCCGGCTCGGGCGACGATCTCGGCCTCGCGGGCGTGGTTCTTGGCGTTCAGGACCTCGTGCTTGATGCCCTTCTTCGCCAGCAGCCGCGAGAGGTACTCGCTCTTCTCGACGCTGACGGTTCCGACCAGGACGGGCTGGCCCGTCTCGTTGCGCCGCGCGATGTCTTCGACGACCTGCGCGAACTTGGCCTGCTCGTTCTTGTAGACGAGGTCGGACTGATCCTTGCGGACCATCGGCTTGTTGGTCGGGATGGGAACGACGCCGAGCTTGTAGGTGGACATGAACTCGGCCGCCTCGGTCTCGGCGGTACCGGTCATGCCCGCGAGCTTCTTGTAGAGGCGGAAGTAGTTCTGCAGCGTGACGGTCGCGAGGGTCTGGTTCTCGGCCTTGACCGGCACGCCCTCTTTCGCCTCGATCGCCTGGTGGATGCCCTCGTTGTAGCGGCGGCCGGCCAGGATGCGTCCGGTGTGCTCGTCGACGATCATCACCTCGTCGTTGATGACGACGTAGTCGGTGTCTCGCTTGAACAGCGCCATCGCCTTGATGGAATTGTTGAGGAACGAGATCAGCGGCGTGTTGGCCGATTCGTACAGGTTGTCGATACCGAGATAGTCCTCGACCTTTTCGATGCCGGGCTCGAGTACCCCGATCGTGCGCTTCTTCTCGTCGACCTCGTAGTCGACGTCCAGCTCGAGGGTGCGGGCGATCTTCGCGAACTCGGTGAACCAGCGGTTCGCCTCTCCCGAGGACGGGCCAGAGATGATGAGCGGCGTGCGCGCCTCGTCGATGAGGATCGAGTCGACCTCGTCGACGACGGCGAAGAAGTGACCACGCTGGACGAGGTCCTCTTGACGCCACGCCATGTTGTCGCGGAGGTAGTCGAAACCGAACTCGTTGTTGGTGCCGTACGTGATGTCGCACAGGTACTGCTCGCGGCGCTGAGCGGGAGTCTGACCCGAGACGATGACACCCGTCGTCATGCCGAGCGCGCGGAAGACACGACCCATCAGCTCGGACTGGTAGGTCGCGAGGAAGTCGTTGACCGTGACGACGTGGACGCCCTCGCCCGCGATCGCGTTCAGGTAGGCCGGGAGCGTGGCCACCAGGGTCTTGCCCTCACCGGTGCGCATCTCGGCGATGTTGCCGAGGTGCAGGGCGGCGCCCCCCATCAGCTGGACGTCGTACGGACGCTGGCCGAGCGTGCGCTTCGCGGCCTCGCGCACCGCCGCGAATGCCTCGGGAAGCAGCTGATCGAGGGTCTCTCCGGCGGCGTAGCGCGCCCGGAGCTCGGCGGTCTCGCCACGCAACTCGTCGTCGCTCAACTGCGAGTAGTCCTCTTCGAGGGCGTTCACGGCCTTGACGACCTGCTGCAGACGCTTGAGGATACGACCCTCGCCGGCGCGGAGCAGTTTCTCGAGGGGGTTTGCCACGGCAGGATCTCCATCCGATCGGATGCCACGCGGATCGGTATCCACGCGACAGGCATACGGTGTCATGTTACCGGTCCGTGACCTGGAATCCCCTGGGTGACGACTCGGCGCGGGCGGCGCAGGACATTCGCCCCCTGTCAAGGGTCGCGTCCCGCAACACGCGTGACACATTTGCTGACTTACACTGCGGAGAGGGGCTCGCATCGCCGGATCGGCGATCGCCCCGACGACGAGAAGGCAGCGATCGAACGCGGCGAGGACGCCCGCGGGTCGCATGACAAAAGAAACAGGTGATCGATGGCGCGTGTCGTTTCAGAAAACGGTGTCCCCTCCGCACAGCGGGCTGTCACGGGGCGGAGCACCCCTCGGGGGCAGAGCGCAGCGTCGACCGAGGCCTCCGCGGGTTGGGCGCCTGTGCTGGAACGAGACGACGTCGTCCTGGTCGGCGGAGTCCCGCATCTCGTGGCGGAGGTCACACCGGACGAGGCTCAAACCGACGATCTCGTTGGGCTCGCGGCACTGCTCGAGGCCGCCGATATCGAACCGATCCTGTTGCGCCGCGCCAGCGGACGCCCGGCCCTGGCCGTCGACGCGACGGCCCGCAAACGTGCCATCGCCGCGCTGCGAGCGGATGCGGCATCCGAACCGTGGATCGTCGGCCGTGCGGGACGGGCCCGCGTCTTCGGAGCGGGGTCGAACAACCCGTTCGGCCGCGATGAGAGCGCCACGATCTACCGCCCGCGGGTCAGCCCGAGCGGAACGCTCCGCCTGGGCGCCAGCCACGGCATCCGTCTGGAGTTCTGGAGATGGGACGGCCCGGTCGTCACGGCACCTCACGCGAACGCGCTCTCTCGCCGCGTGATGGCCGCCGACGACCTCACCTTCACCACCATCGCGCGCCACGGGCGGGACTGGCGGACGCTGGAGGGAATGTTCACCCCCGGTCCGTCGGAGTTCACGCACGACGTCGACATCGTCTTCTCGTGGGTCGACGGCTCGTCGAGCGACTTCCAGCGCGAGCGCGCACGGAGGATGAGCCGCTATGTCGTCGGCGACGGCGACGAGCACTCGGCACGCTTCCGTCACGTGGACGAGATCCGCTACGCGCTGCGCTCCGTGAACCAGTACGCTCCGTGGATCCGCCGCATCTTCATCGCGACCGACAGCCCGGCGCCCTGGTGGCTGACCGAGCACCCGAAGGTGACGATCGTGCGCAGCGAGGAGTTCTTCGCCGACCGAGCGTCACTGCCGACCCACAATTCGCACGCGGTCGAGGCGCAGCTGCACCGGATCGAGGGGCTCGCAGAGCACTTCCTGTACGCCAACGACGACATGTTCTTCGGCCGTCCCGTGCGGCCCGAACTGTTCTTCACGGCCGCGGGCATCTCGCGCTTCGTCGAGTCGAGGGTGCGCATCGGCGTGGGCCCGACCGACCCCGAGCGAAGCGGTCACGACAACGCGGCGAGGATCAACCGCGCCCTGCTCGAAGAGCGGTTCGGCCGTGTGATCGCACGAGACCTCGAGCACTGCGCCGCGCCGCTCCGCCGGAGCGTCATGTACGAACTCGAAGAGGCGTTCCCCGAGGACTTCGCCCGGACCGCGGCGGCGACGTTCCGTTCGGCGACCGACATCTCGGTCACGAACTCCCTGTACCACTACTACGCGCTCATGACGGGCCGAGCCGTGACGACGCGGGAACCGCGAACCCGCTACATCCAGACGACCCTGCAGCCCGGCATCCGACAGATGGAACGCCTGCTGGCTCGCCGCGACGTCGACATGTTCTGCCTGAACGACGGCAGCCGCCCCGAGGTTCCCGAGGCACTTCGCGAGCGGGTCCTGCGCGACACGCTCGAGGGGTACTTCCCCGTCCGGGCGCCCTGGGAGGTCACGGTGTCCGACACAATCGCGGCGGGCGAGTCCGTCAGCGGACGATCGGAAGAGGCGTCGTCGGCGGTCGGCTCGTAACGACCCGACCGGAGTCGTCGAGTCGTTCGGCACGCAGCGCGCGCGTCGCGGAGTCGGGGATCACGATGCCGGCCTGCGCGATCCGTCGGGCGCTCTCGGCGGGATCGACGTAGCCGAGCGCGACCGTGTCACCGACCGATACGACGGAGTGCACCACCGTCTCGTCGTAGACGTGCACGAGGTTGTACGCCTGCGCGGCATCCTGCGGACGCGTCCCGCCGACGACGACGCCGAGATCCTGCGTGTAGCAGGTCGCCGACGCGACCGAGACGGGGATGCCCGCGAAGGTTGCGGCGGTCGAATAGTGCAGGTGTCCGGCGAGGATCGTGCGGACATCGCTCCCCCGCAGCACGGCCGCGAGACGTGACTGGTCGCGGAGTTCGACCGTGACGGCCAGGTCGAGCACGCTCGGCACGGGCGGGTGGTGCATCGCGAGGATCGTGCCGTGGGCCGCGGGGATGGCGAGCTCGACCTCGAGCCACTCGAGCTGGGCTTCGGTGATCTCGCCGTGGTGGTGACCGGGCACCGACGTGTCGAGCGCGATGACCCGCAGGCCGTCGACGTCATGGACGGCGTCGACCGGGGCCGAGGCATCCGCTGCACCGTCCGTCAACAGCCCCGCGCGGAACGCGACGCGATCGTCGTGGTTGCCCATGACCCAAATGACGGGTGCACCGAGGCGAGCGGCCCACGGATCGACGAGCGCACGGAGCGTCTCGTAGGCCTCGGGCTCGCCGTGGTCAGCGAGGTCACCCGTGAAGATGATCGCATCGGGCGTGGACCCCGACTCGGCGATCTGCGCCAGGGCGCGCCCGAGGCGCGCAGAAGCATCGATGGAACCGTACAACGGGTCATCCCCCGCCCTCAGATGCGTATCGCTGAGGTGCAGCAGTTGATGACTCGGGCGTGCGTACTCGGCGATACGCACGCCGTTTGCGGTGATCACGCCCGGAATGTTACCGGAGTGTTTCGAACACCTGGGTACGAAACGGTGAACGATGTCGGTTCGTGACGCAGATTCCGGATGAATCGGACACATCGGCCGCCTCAGGAACGCGGGAGCACCCCGCCGCGCCCGAAGCTCGCCGTCACGCCCGGGCTGAAGAGTACGGAGTCCGGCGGTCGATCGCTGACGCCGGGCAGGCCCGCCGCCGCGCACAGTTCGTCGCGCAACGCGGTGACGCGCGCCGGGTGGAGGACCCACGGCTCGTGTGTGTTCGGCAGCCACCGGGTTCTGCCGAATCGACTCTGATAGAGCCCCCAGCGGGCCGTCAGGAAGCGCGACAGATCGGTGTCGATGATCTGGCTGCTGTCCACGTCGACGGCGAGCCGGAACCCTGCGCCCGAAGCGGACGGAGAGCCGACGATCCGACGGGACGCGTACTCCCAGCCGCGGGGTGTGGGCCTCTGCGCCGTCCGAGCCCACACATAGGGCAGCGAGAACAGGGCACGCGCGGCGATCACCGCCGGAAGGCTGGAGGCCTCGAGTGAGCGGAACACGACCCCGCGGCGCCCGTGCCGGTCGACGCCATACAGGCGCACGTTCACTTCCGTGAACGAGCCCCAGCCGCGCGGCGTGGCGAACGGACCCACACGAGCATCGCCCAGTTCGAAGGCGATGAGGCCCACCCAGGATGATCCGCCCTCGGTGTCGGGTCGGATTCCCGATGGCAGCAGCGGCGCCACGACCTCGGGCCCGACGCGCCAATGGAGGAAGGCAACCCGTCGCCACTCCTGGGCGGCGACGATCCGGCCGCGCAACGGCGGTGCGCCGGCGGAGACATCCATGGCACGCCCTCCCGGATAATCACTGCCGGATATTCATATACTCGGTGATGTATACCGCGAATGCCGTTCGTCTGGAGATCCCCATGTCCGTCCGTCAGAGCCTGCTCGCGATCCTCGATCAGGGCCCATGCTACGGCTACCAGTTGCGGTCCGAATTCGACCGCCGCACCGGCTCGAGCTGGCCGGTCAACGTCGGCCAGATCTACACGACGCTCGATCGGCTCGAACGCGACGGACTCGTCGCGAAGGGGGCGACCGATGACCAGGGGCACGTGTATTACGAGATCACGCAGGCGGGGCGCGACGAGGCCGGGTCTTGGCTCCGCTCCCCCGTCATCCGCCCGAGCGGGACGCGAGACGAGCTCCTTCTGAAACTCGCGCTCGCCGCCACGCTTCCCGATGTCGACGTCGTCGCGATCGTGGAGACGCAACGAAGCGCGTCCTTCACCGCGCTCGAGGCATTGAGGCAGACGCGTGCGCAGGGCGTCGCCGCACCCGACGGAGCAGAACTCGCGACCCAGCTCGTGGCCGATGCACTCCTGTTCCAGGCGGAGGCCGAGGTTCGCTGGCTCGATCACGTCCGCGACCGCCTGGCGCAGCACCCTCCGATCGCGATCGCGTTGCCGCTCGTCGCCGAGCGTCCGCGCCGGGGTCGTCCGCCCCGGGCGAGTGGCCTCGGTGCCCCTTCGAGCGTTCTCGCAGGGCGCACTCCGATGGGCTGAACCGTGGAGAGTCGCCGCCGAACGCGGCTTAGGATCGGAGCATGGCCGGATTCTGGGGCAAACGCAAGCGTGAGGAACAGGCCGCGCTGGATGCGCAGGATGCCGAGCTGGCGCGCCGGGCGGGTCGTGCGCTGGTCGAGGCCGATGAGCGGATCCGCGTCACGGCCGATGAGCTGGACTTCGCGAACGCCGAACTGGGCGAGGGTGCGACCAAGGACCTCCGGGCCGCGCTCGACGCCGTGCGCCACCACCTCGCCGAGGCGTTCCACCTCAACCAGTTGAACCACGACGAGATCCCGGACACCCCGCAAGAGCTGCGCGAGCGGAACGCGCGTATCGCCCAGCTCTGCGAGTGGGCCGAGAACCTGCTCGACGAGAAGACCCAGACACTCGCCGAGCAGCTCGCGAAGGTTCGTCGCGCGCCCCAGATCCTGGCCCACGTGCGCACGCTCGCTGGGACTCTCCGCGCGCGCCTGCCCCAGGCCCGCCCGACCGTCGCGCGCCTCGCCGACCGCTACGCGCCCACCGCCCTGCAGCAGATCGACCGCGCGCCGGAAGAGGCCGAACAGCTCCTGTCGTTCGCCGAGCACAGCGCCGACATCTCCGAGCGTCGACGCGAGGCATCCCGTCGCGAAGAAGCCATGCTCGCGCTCGAGACGGCGACCGAGGCCGTGCGCCGTGCGGGCACCCTCCTCGACGGTATCGACGACTTCGAGATCGAGGCCCTGCGCGCCGAATCGACGCTCGCCGACGTGATCGCCGGCTCGCGCGGCGACGTGATCGCGGCGCGGGATGCTCCGGCAACACCCCAGGTCACAGAAGCACTCACCGCCCTGCAGTCCGCGCTGGCGGCGCTCCCCCCGGCAAACGAGAAGGCGGACCCCTTCGCGCAGCTCTCGCGCCTGCGCGAGGCCAACTCTGCGCTGGATGTCGCGGTCGACAAGGCGCGCGAGCGCGCCGCGAAACCGCTGCCGACGCCCGCGCAGGTCCGGCACGCCACCGACGATGCCGACCGTCAGATCGCGGTCGCCCGCAATGTGATCGCCGGCCACCGCGGCTGGATCGGTGCCGATGCGCGCACTCGCCTCGCCGAAGCCGAGCGCACACGAGCCGACATGGCCGGGCTGCCCGGCGACGAGGATTCGCGCGAGGACGCCTTCCAGCTCGCGCGCCGCTCGGCGCAGCTGGCGAGCGAAGCCCTGCAACTCGCGCAGCGCGACATCGACTCGTCGCGCCCCCCGCAGGACGACGGATGGGGCGGCGGCGGCCGACGCGGCGGCCAGGGCGGCGACGGCATGGGAGGCATGCTCGGCGGCCTCGTCATCGGCAGCCTGCTCGGCGGCATGTTCGACTGACGCGGGGTCATGGCGCCACACGACGCGAGCCGCGCTCGCACGAACGGACGCGACACGCCGTGCGACCCAAGGGGTGACGGCGTGTCGCGCCCGTTCGATGACTGACGCGGCGGCCGGATTCTACGAGGCGAGCACCTCGGCGGGCGGCGCCGACTGCGCGCCCAGCGAGATCACGCCGTAGTCCCACCCCTTGCGCCGGTACACGACGCTCGGCTTATCGGTGCGGGCATCGATGAACAGGAAGAAGTCGTGCCCGACGAGCTCCATGCGATCCACCGCCTCCTCCACGGCCATCCACTCGGCGTCGAAACTCTTGACGCGGATCACGACGGGTGTGTAGTCGGGCTCGTCCTCGTTGCCGGTGATGATCGGGATCTCCCCCGTGGCGACCGCGTGGATCATGTCGGCCGAGGCCGGCTGGACATCGATCCCCGTGATCTCGCCGCTGCCCTTCTCGAAGTGGGCGCCGTGCGGGTGCTTGCGTGCGTCGACGCGCTTGCCCTTGGCCCGGCGCAGCTGCTCGCACATCTTGTCGACCGCGAGGTCGAGGGCGGCGAACTTGTCCGCATCCGTTGCTTCGGCCCGGACGACGGGACCCTTTCCGATCAGGGTCAGTTCGACCGTGTCGTCCTCCATCCGCCCGCTCTTGTATGCGCGGTGCGTGACCTTCACCTCGAGCCGCTGCGCTCGAGGGACGAGGTGCTCGATGCGGGTCGCTTTCTCTTCGACCACCGATCGGAATCGATCCGTGACGCTCACTCCAACGCCGACGATGCCTGTTTCCATCTTTGACCTCCTTGCTCGGGACGATCCGCCCGTACAAGAGCGGATCGTGCGCTCGCCTTGGTCTCTCCCACGCTAGCCCTGTAGACCGGGGGTGTCACCTGCGAGTTTCGGATGCATCGCCACTGTGTTCGCGAAGGGGCGTGTTCGCGAGCGGGTGTGTTCACGAACGGGTGTGTACACGCAGGGGCGTCGCCGCGATCGTGGCGGCTCCGACGACGACGGCACCGCCGGCCCGCAGCGCCCGCGCGGCCTCGATGAGCGTCGCGCCCGTCGTCACGACGTCATCGACGATCACGACCCGGAGCCCCGTGGCCCGGCGCGCGACCATGCCGCCACGAAGGTTCTCGAGTCGTTCGAAACGCCCCAATCCCCCCTGATCGGCCGCCGAGCGGCTGAGCGCGAGGAGCGCCCGTGGTTGCACCCCGGCGTGCCGCGCCACCAGATCGACGAGCCGGAATCCCCGGGCGCGCAAGCTCTTCGGGCTCGAGGGGATGGGCACCACGACGAGCGAACCCGGCGCGGCCCCCGACGAGTGAGCGACTTCGTGCAGGGCTGCGGCGAGCGCGGGCGCGAGGAGCCGCGCGAGTCGCGGGCGGGCGTCCCGCTTCACGGTGCGCAGGATCGATGCCGCGGGCCCGGCGAAGGGTATGCCCGCCCAGACCGGGAGCTCGTCGCCCGCGACCACGACCGGCGCGGGCGCCGGTGCGAGCGCCCGCAGGCAGGCGGCACAGACGCGTCGTCCCGGGGCGAGGCATCCGGCGCACCGTTCCGGGAGGGCGAGTGCGGCGGCGTCCGCGACCGCGCGGCACACGATCCGCCAGGCGTCCTGCCCCGTCGACCACATCGGTCCAGGGTGCCCCGCGCGATTGCGCCACGACGACACGCGTGCGATATCGGCGCAGAATCAGCCGCTCCCCGGGCTGGGGAGGATCAGTTGGCACCCAGCTGCGACGCGAGCACGAGCACCTCGTCCGCCGCGCGTTGCCAGGTCGTGCCGCGGCGGACGAACAGGGCGCCGTCCACGGTGAGCAGCCGCGCCGACGACACCGTCGGTCCGGCAGCGAGCGAGACCGCGACGCCCGCCGGTCCGCTGCCCGACGTGCTCAGACCCCCGACGACCTGCTCCGTGACGACCGTATCCTCGGTGCCCTCCGAGAGGATGCCGAGCGTGCGATCGTCGAGCCAGGCGAGATCGGACCCGCTGCCATCCAGACGAAGAAGGCGTTCCGGCACGCCCAGCGCCACCGGCGCCCCGTCGGTGCGTTGGATGCTGGCCACTTCGACCCAATCTCGACCGGCGTCCGTAACGATGGCCGCGACGCGCGTACCGTCACGCGCCACCTCCATGGCTCTGATCTGGGTCGCCCCCGGCCAGGCATTGGCGATCTCGCGGATGTCTCCGCCGACAGTCGCCAGACGCACGGCCGAGGGTTGGTTCACGGGAACGGTCCAGATGGTGTCGTCCGGGTCGATCGCCGGATCGATCAGGTCGGCCCGGTCGTCGGCGGTCGTGACCACGTTGCCCTCCACGCGCACGACCCCGCCCTCGGCGAGCAGGACGGCAGCCGTGCGTGCCCCGCGTCCGACGGCGATCGCATAGGCCTCGAGCTCCGCGATACGCGTGCTCAGCCCCGAAACGGTCGTCAGTTCCCCCTCGCCCAAGAATCCGAACCCGTCCGGAATCTGCACGAGCGGGCGCGCATCGATTGCCGTGCTGAGCGCCTGCGCGGGTTCGACCGCGAGCTCGGCGCCGCCCACGAGCAGTTCGACACCCGCCACCCCCGTGCCCTGCAGACTCGCCTGCAGCTGCCGCAGCAACCGACCGAGCGCGACCGGGTCGGCGTCGAGTGCCGCCGCACCCAGCTCGACCCGGGCAATGCCCTGCACGACGGGCACGGCGGATGATTCCAGGACGACACCGTCGGTGACCGCCGACACCACGGCGCCCGCGAGCCACGGGCTCGGCCCGCCCCCGATGATCGCCTGTGTGATGAGGGTCGCCACGTTCTGCCGCGTCGGGAACCACCGCACATCGGGCACCAGGAACTTCCACGTCGGGTCGAAGAACATCACGCCATACGCGCTGAAGACGACGCGGAAATCCTGTTCATTCAGCACGATCCCGTCGGGCGCCTTGCTGATGCGCCACTCGCCGTCGTCCTGTTGCTCGAGTTCGTATCCGAGGGTGGCGGCACCGCCATCCGCCGCGTGGAAGGCGCCCGTCTGATCGACCTCGCCGGTCTGCGCGACGGTCATCTCGACCACGTCGCTGTCGACCATCGTGACGCTGCGTGATCCCGGACGGTCGATCGTGACGCCCGTCTCGGGGCGCCACGTGCGACTGATGTCGGGGGCCAGGAACAGCCGCGCGATCTCCCACCGGCCTGCGGGGCTCGTCGCCGCCGCGACGAATCCCTCCACGATCTGCTCCGGCGTCGCCCCGGGCTGCGGACGATTGGGAAGGAATGAGAAATCGGGGACGTCCGGGGCCTCATCCAGCGCGAGCCCGGGGTTGACCGAGCCGCCGCTCGGCAGCCCCGCGCAGCCCGCGAGCACCAGCACGAGAGCCGCGAGCGCCCCGACGATCCTCGCCCTCATGACGCTCCCCCGAGTCGTGCCATATCGCCGTCGTCACCCAAGACCCCGATCGGCTGCGTGAGTCCGAGCGCGTCGATCTCGGCGTCGGGCTCGGTACGCAGCGGAGGCGCCTCGATCGTGCCGCCGGGCTGGCGCGGCAGTGTCAGGACGAAGTTCGAGCCCCTGCCCGCCTCGCTCCACACCGCGAGCGTGCCGCCGTGCAGCCGCGCATCGCCGAGCGCGATCGACAGTCCGAGCCCCGTACCGCCGATGGAGCGTTTGCGCGAGGGATCCGCGCGCCAGAACCGGTCGAAGACCCGCTCGGCGTCCGTCGGCTTCATGCCCAGCCCGAAATCGCGCACACCGATGGCGACGGCGGTCGAGTTGCTGTCGACGCTGACCACGATCGGCCGCCCTTCGCCGTGTTCGATCGCGTTGCCGAGCAGATTCCGGACGATTCGGCGGACCCGGCGCGCGTCCATGTCGACCGGTGAATACCCGCCGGGCGCCACGAGGCGCACGTCCGACCCATGCTGCTCGGCCAGTTGCTCCATCTCGGCGATGATGTCTTCGGCGAGATGCGCGAGGCTCGTCGGCTCCCACTCGAGCTGCACCGATCCGGCGTCGTATCGGCTGATCTCGAGCAGGTCGCCGAGCATCGTCTCGAAACGCTGCACCTGGGCATGCAGCAGCTCTGCCGCGCGGGACGCGGCCGGGTCGAAGGTCTCACGACGATCGTTCAGAATGTCGGCCGCCAGGCGGATCGTCGTCAACGGCGTGCGCAGCTCGTGCGAGACATCCGAGACGAATCTCTGCTGCACGAGCGACAGGTCGGCGAGCTCGAGGATCTGGGCCTGGATGCTGTCGGCCATCGCGTTGAACGATCGTCCGAGAGTTGCCAATTCGTCCTCGCCGCGGACGGGCAGCCGCACCTGCAGTTCGCCCGCGGCAAGTCGCTCGCTCGTCTCGGCGGCCTCGGAGATCGGCGTCGCGACGGAACGCAGGACGAACCACGAAATCCCGCCGATGAGCAGAATGAGGGTGATCCCGACGATCCAGAGCGTGCTCTGCACGAACCCGAGCGTCTGCGAGGCGGCCGACAGGTCGTACGCCAGATACAGCTCGTACGCGCCGACCTCGGGCACGAGCAGTTGCTGCCCGACGACGATCCCCGGGACCGTTCGACCGGAGGCATCCTCGAGCGAAACCGACTGCCACCACTGCGACGACGGTTGCGCCTGCACGCGCTCGCGCAGACCCTCCGACACGATCTGCTCGTCGAATCCCCCGGCGGTGAAGTCCTGGGGCGCGATCGATGACGGGGTCGAATCCACTCGAAACACCGCGATCTCGTCGCTGGACGACTGGCGCGCGATGTCGTCGCCGACACCGCGCATGAGGTTCTGCAGTCGCACCCGGTCGCCCTGCACCGCGGCCGCATCGAGCTTCGTCTGCGCCGCGACCGCCGCACGGAGCGAGTCGTCGAGGACCTCGTTGCGCCGCGACTGGAACAGGTCGTTCTGGATGGCCAGCGCCATCCAGACGCACGCGATCAGGATCGCCAGGGCCGTCAGGGCGAGGGTGACGAGCACCGTGCGAAAACGGAGCGAACGACGCCACAGCCGCGAGGTGCCCTCGATCCACGTCGACGGATGCCGCCACGCGAAAGACACGAACGTCCGCGTGGCCTGCGGCACGGTGCTCGTCGTCGCCGTACTCGTCGTTGCCGTGCTCGTGGGCGCCGCGGGCGGGGACGCGGTCCGGGACGGCGTCACTGCGATCCTCAGACGACGGCGCCGGCGCGGTAACCCACGCCGCGCACCGTGGTCACGATCTGGGGGTTGTCGGCGTCGAGTTCGACCTTGGCTCGCAGGCGCTGCACGTGGACGTTCACGAGGCGCGTGTCGGCCTTGTAGTGGTAGCCCCAGACCTGCTCGAGGAGCATCTCTCGAGAGAACACCTGGTGGGGCTTCGCGGCGAGCGCGACGAGTAGCTCGAACTCGAGCGGTGTGAGGGCGATGATCTCGCCCGCGCGGCGCACCTCGTGGGCGGCGACATCGATCGTGAGATCGCCGATGCGCAGCGGCGCGCCGGTGCTCTCGGGCGTCGGACGCAGGCGGGTGCGGATGCGCGCGACGAGTTCTTTGGGGTTGAACGGCTTGACGATGTAATCGTCGGCGCCCGACTCGAGCCCCTTCACGACATCCGCCGTGTCGGTGCGGGCCGTCAGCATGATGATCGGCACGCCGGACTCGGCGCGCACGAGCGTGCAGATCTCGATCCCGTCCATGCCCGGGAGCATCAGGTCGAGCAGCACGAGGTCCGGGCGCTCGGAGCGGAAGGCGTCGAGAGCAACGGAGCCGTCGGAGCAGAACACGGGGTCGAAGCCCTCCGTGCGGAGGACGATCCCGATCATCTCGGCGAGGGCGGTGTCATCGTCGACGACCAGGATGCGTGAACTCATGGAACGGGGTTTCGTCCTTCTGCGACGGAGTGTCGTGCGCGGCCCGAGCGCGGCCGGTACCCACAGAGTAGTCGACCGCGCCCCGACGTGGACTGAACGCAGCCTGTGACGCCGCCTGTGGCGTGGCCGGGGGCGTGTGACACGATGGACGAGCGAACACCAGCGCCGGGTGCATGCATCCGCCCGCCCCGTGCCCGCCGAGTGCCTACGGAGGATCCAGATGAGCGCCCATCCGACGTGGACGCCCGCGCCCCGGCCCGGCATCATCCCCCTCCACCCGCTCGGATTCGGCACGATCCTCGGCCGCTCGTTCGCGGCGTTGCGGCACAACCCGGCGGTGTTGTTCGGCTTCGCCCTCGGTGTTCAGGCGATCGCCTTCATCATCCTGATCGTCGGCGTCGGCGGCATCGGATGGCTGACCTTCTCGCGCCTCGACACGCTTCGCGAGGGCACGGAAGAATTCGACGCGGTCCTCGCCGGCTCCACCCTGATCACGGGACTCGCCGCCTTCGTCCTCGGTCTGCTCGCTACGGCGCTGCAGGTCATCGTGCAGGCGGTCGTCGTCGGCGAGGTATCGCACGCCGTCGTGGCCGAGAGGCTCCGACTCCCGGTGCTGTGGCGACAGGTGCGACCGAGCCTCGGACGGCTGATCGGGTACTCCGCCCTGCTCCTGCTCGCCATCGGTCTGCTCGTCGCGGCTGTGACGGCGGCCATCATCGCCATCGGCGTCGCCGTGCATCCCGCCATCGCCATCGTGTTGACCGTGCTCGTGATCCTCGGTGCCATCCCCCTCTCGCTGTGGCTCAGCACGAAGCTGCTCCTCGTGCCCAGCGCCCTGATTCTCGAGGGCGCGACGATCCGTGGCGCGATCGCCCGATCGTGGGTGCTCGTGCGCGGTCGTTTCTGGACGGCCCTCGGGGTGATCGTGATCATCTCGCTGCTGTTCGGCGCGGTTGCCCAGTTCGTCAGCCTCCCCCTGTCTTTGCTCAGCACCGCTCTCACGACCATCGTTTCGCCGACCGGCGAACCCACCGCGGGCGCCATCGTCGCGGTGGTGGTGACGGTCGTGCTGACCTATGTGCTCACCCTCATCATCCAGGCCGTTGGGCTGGTGGTGCAGTCCACGGCAAGCGTCCTGATCTACATCGACTGCCGGATGCGGCGTGAGGGACTCGACATCGAACTGCTCCGGTACGTCGAGCGCCGGGACGCCGGGGACTCCCCCCTCCCCGACCCGTGGCAGCCGCGCGCGGACCGCCCGCCGATAAACCCGGTGTGGGGACCACCCGTGTATGCGCCGCCGCCGTCCCCCACCCCGTCACCGCGACCGCCCGCACCGCCATCACCGGCCGCGCCCCCGGACGCTCGCACGTGGGCGCCCCCGACCGCGGGTGGGAGCGACGCCGACCCGCAATCCACTCGGCCGTGAGGCTCGGAGACCTCCCCCTCATCCCGGACGGCGCCGAGGGACGAGAGTGGGCCGAGCGCGAACTCGCCGATCCGCGCTACGCCGCCGCCGAACCGACGCCGCTCGACCGGCTCGCCCAAGCCATCAACGAGATGCTCGGGTCGCTGTTCGGCGCGGGGGCTCCGGCGGGGCTCGGCCCCGCGGTCCTCGTCGGGCTCGCGCTGCTCGCGATCGCACTCATCGTCGTGGCGTTCGCGATCTGGGGTCGCCCGCGGCTCTCACGACGGACCGCGGCGGCGACCCCGCTGTTCGGCGAGGACGACGTCCGCTCTGCCGCCGCCCTCCGGCGCGAGGCATCCGAGCCAGCCGGCGCCGGTGATTGGGATGCGGCGATCGTGCTGCGCTTTCGTGCCCTGGCGCGCTCGATGATCGACCGGGGTGTCGTCGCAGCGCGCCCCGGCGCCACGGCGCAGTCGTTCGCCCGATCGGCCGCGCGGGCCTTCCCCGCGCTCGCTCGTTCGCTGGTCGAGACGGCATCCGTCTTCGACGATGTGCGCTATCTGCGCCGTCCCGGAACGCCCGGCGACTACGAGCGGGTCGCGGCGACGGATGAGGCCCTCACCGCCGCGCGCCCGCTGATCGACGCACGCGCACCGATCGCGTCCGGGAGCAGATCGTGACGCCGGATGCCGTGGGCACCGCCCCGGCGTCCCGCCGACGCGCCCTCACCTGGAGCGCGATCGTCGCATTCGTGCTCCTCGTCGGGACTGCGGGGGCGCTGCTCTCGGGTGTCGGCACCTGGAACGAGCGGGACCGGCTCGACCCCGAGAGCGTCGGTCCCGGCGGCACCGCAGCGCTCGTGGCGATTCTGCGCGAGCAGGGCATCGCCGTCACCGTCACGCGTGATCGCGCCGAGACGCTGCGACTCCTCGGCGCGGCCCCGACGACCCTGGTGCTCGCAGACTCACCGATCCTCGGCGATGACGCGCTGCGCGAGATCTTGGAGGCGGCCACCGACATCGTGCTGGTCGACCCGCGCGCCCGCGGCGTCGAACTGCTCTTCCCCGGCGCAACGGCGGGCGGAGTCGCACCGGCCGAGGCCGTCCCGCCGGACTGCGACGATGATTCCGCGATGCGAGCCGGTGCGCTGATCCCGGGACGCCTGCTCGTGCCCGGCGCGTCCGACGCGATCGCGTGCTACCCCGCGGGTGACGGATTCGGACTGCTCGTCGGCACGGACGACGACCGTCGTGTCTCCGCCTTCGACGGACGCGACCTGATCACGAACGACAGCCTGGCGTCGGACGGCAATGCCGCGCTCGCGCTCAACCTGATGGGGCGCCTGCCGGACCTCGTCTGGTACGTGCCCGCGCTCACCGACAGCGACGTGGCGACCGAGCCGACGCTCGGCGAGCTGACCCCCGGGTGGGTCACCCCGGCGATCGTGCTGCTCGGCGCGAGCGCGGTGGCGGCGGCGCTCTGGCGTGGACGCCGATTCGGGCCGCTCGTCGTGGAACGCCTGCCCGTGACGGCGCGCGCCACCGAGACCATGGAGGGGCGCGGCCGCCTGTACGAACACGGCGGGGATACCGTTCACGCGGCGGACGCGCTGCGCCTCGGCACGCTCGAGCGGCTCCGCCGCGCCCTCGCGCTCCCACCCGCGGCCGGCGCCGTACAGATCGCCGACGCATCCGCCGACCTCGCCGGCATCTCGCACCGGGCGGCCAGGAATCTGTTGATCGAGGACGAACCCCGCGGCGAGCGCGAACTGCTCGCGCTGAGCGACGGGCTGCGGTCACTCGAGGCCGCGGTCGCGCGCGGCATCCGGGGCGAGACCCCGCCCCACCCGAAGAGACCGACGATGACACCGGACGATGACACCGAACGATGACACCGGACGATGAGACGAACCGATGACCACGAATGAGGGAGAACGGATGAGTGACGACGCCCTGCGGGAGTCGATGAACCGCGTGCGGGAAGAGGTGGGCAAGGCCGTCGTCGGCCAGGACGGCGCCGTCACGGGCCTGCTGATCGCCCTGCTCGCCCGCGGCCACGTGCTGCTCGAGGGGGTGCCCGGTGTCGCCAAGACGCTGCTCGTGCGTTCGTTCAGCCGCGCGCTGGGCCTCGAGACGACCCGTATCCAGTTCACACCGGACCTCATGCCGGGGGACGTCTCGGGATCGCTCGTCTACGACGCGCGCGCGGGTGATTTCGAGTTCCGCGAAGGCCCGGTCTTCACGCACGTGCTGCTCGCGGACGAGATCAACCGCACGCCGCCGAAGACGCAGTCGGCGCTGCTCGAGGCGATGGAGGAACGCCAGGTCTCGGCGGACGGCGTGACGCGTCCGCTGCCCGACCCATTCCTGGTCGCGGCGACGCAGAACCCCGTCGAGCACGAGGGCACCTACTCGCTTCCCGAAGCACAACTCGATCGGTTCCTGTTGAAACTCGTGATCGACGCCCCGGATCGCGACGCCGAGGTGTCCGTCCTGCGCCGCCATGCCGCGGGCTTCTCGCCGCGCGACCTCGAGGCCGCGGGTGTCGAGGCGGCGGTGACGATCTCGGACATCCACGCCGCGCAGCGCGCCGCGGCATCCGTCGCCGCAACGGACGAGATGCTCGCCTACGTCGTCGATCTCGCCCGTGCCACACGGTCGAGCCCGTCCGTCGAGCTCGGAGCAAGCCCGCGAGCGTCCACGGCTCTGCTCGCGGCGGCGAAGGCGTGGGCATGGCTCGGCGGCTACCCCGCGATCACCCCCGACCACGTGCAGACGATGCTCGTGCCCGTGTGGCGGCACCGCGTGCGGCTGCGCACCGAAGCCGAGATCGAGGGGGTGACGGCCGACGCGATCCTGCGCCAGGTCGTTCAGCAGACCCCCGTGCCGCTCTAGGGATCCCCGTGTACGTGACCGGACGTCTCGCCGCGCTCATCGGCCTCGGCGTCGTGCCCGTCATCCTGCTCTCGCTCGCCGCGGGCGGATCCGACGGTGGCGGCTCCACCGGCACGGGCATTCCTTCGGGAACCGTTGCGTGGCTGGCGGTCGCGGGTTGGCTCCTGCTCTGCACGATCGCGGCTATCGCGGATGCCTCGGTCGCGGCAGACCCGCGTGCCATCCGTATCGAGCGCGAGACACCAGCACGCGCCCGGTTGGGCGCGCCGGTGCGCGGGACGATCACGGTCGCGGTCACGGGGCGACGGCGGCTGCGGGGCCTCCTCCGCGATGGCTGGGAACCGACCGCGGGAGCTGAACCCTCGCGTCAGGAGCTCGACATACCTCCCGGCGAGAGCCGTACTCTGCCCGTGACCTTCGTCCCCCGCCGACGCGGCGAGCGCCGGACGGCCTTCGTCGCTGTGCGCAGCCTCGGCCCCGTGGGGCTCGCGGGTCGCCAGGCCGTCACCTCCGCTCCGGCCGCGCTCCGCGTCCTGCCGCCCTTCCACGCGAGTCGCCACCTTCCCTCACGGCTCGCCCGACTGCGAGAGCTCGACGGCAGCACGAGCGTCCAGGTGCGCGGGCAGGGCACCGAGTTCGACTCGCTGCGCGAGTACGTGCGCGGTGACGACGTGCGCTCGATCGACTGGCGTGCCACCGCGCGGGCACGCACCACGATGCTCCGCACCTGGCGGCCCGAACGTGACCGGCACGTGGTCATCGTGATCGACACGGGCCGCACCTCAGCCGCCCGCGTGGGCGATGGCACCCGGCTGGACGCCGCGATGGAATCCGCTCTGCTGCTCGCGGCCCTCGCCGACCGGGCCGGCGACCACGTGCACCTGCTCATGTTCGACCGGGTCGTCCGCGCGCGGGTGAGTGGCGTGCGGGGCACCCGCCTACTGCCGGCGCTCGTCGACGCGATGGCCGACGTGGAACCCCAGCTGATCGACACGGACTGGGACGCCGCGCTCGCCCAGGCATCCCGGCTGACCTCGCACGCGTCGCTCGTCGTGCTGCTGACCGCGCTCGACGCCGCGAGCGCGAGCCGCACGCTGCTCTCGCCGCTGCCTGCCGTGACCGGGCGGGGTCGTGTCCTCGTCGGGGCCGTGACCGACGTCCTGCTCGACCAGATCGCGGCCGAGCGCGATCGGAGCGATGACCTGTGGCTCGCCGCGGCGGCGGAGCGAACACTGCTCGATACGCGGCGCCTCACCGATGCGCTGGCACGTCTCGGTGCCGACGCAGTCCTGCGCGGACCGGACGAACTGCCCCCGCAGATCGCCGACCGGTACCTGGCGCTCAAGGCCGCCGGGCGGCTCTGAGAAGAACACCTGATGCGCGGCTCTCGCGCCGGACGCACGCGCCCCACTACGCTCGGCACCAGAAGAGAGGAGTCCGCCATGACGGAACCCGTGAAAACCCCCTCCACCGCCACGAAACTCGCCGCCGAGGCACTCGGCACCTTCCTCCTGGTCTTCGGCTCCATAAGCACCGCACTGTTCGCCGCGAATTTCGGCGTCAGCTCGAACGGCACGCCGCTCGGCGTCGGGTTCGTCGGGGTCTCCCTGGCATTCGGTCTGACCCTGATGGCGGGCATCTACGCCTGGGGACCCATCTCGGGCGGACACTTCAACCCCGCCGTCACGCTCGGCCTCGCGGCATCCGGGCGCTTCGAATGGAAGAACGCTCCGGGCTACATCGTCGCCCAACTCGTCGGTGGCGCGGTCGGAACGACCCTGATCGTGCTGATCGGGCTCTTCGGACCCGACGGATGGCTGCAGAGCGCCCAGGACGGTGGATTCGCCAGCAACGGGTATGCCGGACACTCCCCCGGCGGCTTCGGCATCGGCGCGGCCATCATCGCCGAGGTTCTCTTCACGGCGATCTTCGTGATGGTCATCCTCGGCGTCACGCACGCGTCCCGGGGCACGGGGCCGGCGCTCGCGGGCCTGTCCATCGGTCTGACGCTGACGTTCATCCACCTCGCGTCGATCCCGATCGACAACACGTCGGTCAACCCGGCGCGCTCGATCGCGACGGCGATCTACGGCGGCGCAGACGCGCTCGCGCAGCTCTGGGTCTTCATCGTGTTCCCGCTCATCGGCGGTCTGATCGCGGGATTCGTCCACCGCGCCCTGTTCGAGCCGAAGCCCGCGTTCCCGGCGCAGGCCGAAGCGCGCACCCGGTAGAAACGACCGCAGGCACCGCAAGAGCGGCCCGCCCCCACGGGGACGGGCCGCTCTTCTGCGTCAGTCGTGGGTCAGGCCAGGTCGAAGCGATCGAGCTCGGTGACCTTGCCCCACGCGGCGACGAAGTCGCGGACGAACTTCTCGTGCGCGTCGTCCGAGGCGTACACCTCGGCCAGGGCGCGCAGCTCGGAGTTCGAACCGAACAGCAGGTCGACGCGCGTGCCGCGTCCGAACAGCTCGTCCGTCCCATCGACACGACCCTCGAAGGCGTGCGAGCCCGGGTCGAGCGGCTTCCACGTCGTGCCGAGGTCGAGCAGGTTGGCGAAGAAATCGTTCGTCAGCACACCGGGACGGTCGGTGAACACGCCGTACGCCGAGTCGTCCCAGTTCGCACCCAGCACCCGGAGCCCGCCCACCAGCACGGTCATCTCGGGAGCCGTGAGCGTGAGCAGGTTCGCGCGGTCGATCAGGTGGTACTCGGCCGGCATCGGCGCGAGCGGACCCTGATAGTTGCGGAAGCCGTCGGCGGTGGGCTCGAGGTAGGCGAACGAATCGGCGTCCGTCTGCTCCTGCGAGGCGTCGGTGCGTCCCGCGTGGAACGGCACCTCGGCGTCGACTCCCGCATCCTGCGCGGCCTTCTCGACACCCGCGTTGCCCGCGAGCACGATGAGGTCGGCGAGCGAGACCTTCTTGCCGTCCGTGCGGCCCTCGTTGAAGGATGCCTGGACGCCCTCGAGCACGCCGAGCACCCGCGCGAGCTGCTCCGGCTTGTTGACGGCCCAGTCCTTCTGCGGAGCGAGGCGGATGCGCGCACCGTTCACGCCACCGCGCTTGTCGCTGCCGCGGAACGTGGACGCCGCGGCCCAGGTGGTCGCGACGAGCTCCGCGACCGTCAGGCCGGTCGCCAAGATCTGCGCCTTCAGCGCCGCGGCGTCTGCCTCGTCGATCAGCTCGTGGTCGACGGCGGGTACCGGGTCCTGCCAGATGAGCTCCTCGGCCGGGACCTCGGGGCCGAGGTACCGGGCGATGGGTCCCATGTCGCGGTGGGTCAGCTTGAACCAGGCGCGCGCGAACGCGTCGGCGAAGGCATCCGGGTCCTCGAGGAACCGGCGCGAGATCTTCTCGTAGTCCGGGTCCACGCGCAGGGCGAGGTCGCTCGTCAGCATGCGCGGCTCGCGGCGTTTCGAGGGGTCGTGGGCGAGCGGCACCATGTCGGCGCCGCCGCCGTTGATGGGGCGCCACTGGTGTCCGCCGCCCGGGCTCTTCATGAGCTCCCACTCGTAGGCGAACAGGATGTGGAAGAACTCGTTGTCCCAGCGCGTCGGGTGATACGTCCAGGTGACCTCGAGACCCGACGTGATGGTGTCGTCGCCCTTGCCCGTGCCGAAGTTGTTCTTCCAGCCCAGGCCCTGCTGCTCCAGACCGGCGGCCTCGGGGTTCGCCTCGACGTTGGTGTCGGGGGCCGCGCCGTGGGTCTTGCCGAAGGTGTGGCCGCCCGCGATGAGCGCGACGGTCTCTTCGTCGTTCATCGCCATACGGCCGAACGTCTCGCGGATGTCGCGGGCCGAGGCGAGCGGGTCGGGGTTGCCGTTGGGGCCTTCGGGGTTGACGTAGATGAGGCCCATCTGCACGGCAGCGAGCGGCTTCTCGAGCTCGCGGTCACCCTCGTAGCGCTCGTCGGCGAGCCAGGTCGTTTCGGGACCCCAGTACACGTCGTCATCCGGCTCCCAGACATCCGGGCGCCCGCCGGCGTAGCCGAACGTCTTGAAACCCATGGTCTCGAGCGAGACGTTCCCCGCGAGGATCATCAGGTCGCCCCACGAGAGGCTCTGGCCGTACTTCTTCTTGACGGGCCACAGGATGCGGCGCGCCTTGTCGAGGCTGACGTTGTCGGGCCAGCTGTTCAGGGGCGCGAAGCGCTGCTGCCCGGTGCCACCACCGCCGCGCCCGTCCGTCACGCGGTACGTGCCCGCCGAGTGCCACGCCATGCGGATCATCAGGGGTCCGTAGTTGCCGAAGTCGGCGGGCCACCAGGGCTGGCTCGTGGTGAGGGTCTCGGCGATGTCGGCCTTGACCGCGGCGAGGTCGAGCGAGGCGAACGCGGCGCGGTAATCGAAGTCGGCGCCCAGCGGGTCGCGCGCGGGCTGGTTCTTCGCGAGGATCTTCAGGTTCAGCTGGTTAGGCCACCACACGCGGTTGGCAGAACCCGTCGTCGGGTGCGGCTGTGCCCGGTCAGGTCGAGCCTGCGACTGACCGTGGATGACGGGGCAGCTGGCATCGTCCGG
>CAYZEL010000015.1:0-2719 GCA_964477515.1 uncultured Microbacterium sp. | reverse complement strand
GCGTCTCACCGTCCTCGCGCTCGTCTACGGGCGTGTCGATGTCGGTGACGGACTGATCCGTACCGGTGGGATCGTTGCCGATACCGGTGGTGGTGTCGTCGATGTCGCTCATGGTCTTCCTTCCTCGGGATTCGTTGTGGGGTTCAGGGGGTCGCGGATGCCGCGGCGATCGCAGCGGCCGAGCAGTCGGGGCACGTGCCCCAGTACGTCACCTCGGCCGCGTGGACGGCGAAGCCGTGTGTTTCGGAGGGCGTGAGGCAGGGTGCTTCACCGACGGCGCAATCCACATCGGCGACCGCCCCGCATTCCGTGCAGATGACGTGGTGGTGGTTGTCGTCGACGCGCAGCTCGAACAGTCCGGGCCGACCTGCGGGCTCGATCCGGCGCACCAGGCCCGCGTCCGCGAAGTCGCCGAGCGCGTTGTAGACCGACTGCAGGCTGGTCTGGGGAACCGACGCCGCCACGAGGCGGAACACCGTCTCGGCGCTCGCGTGAGGGCTGACGCGGAGGGCCTCGACGACCGCGCGACGAGGCTCCGTCACCCGCAGCCCGGCCCGTCGGATGAGATCGGCCGCATCCAACCCGGGGGAATGGACAGTCGCGGAACTCATTCCCTCAGCCTAGACCCCAGTTTTGATCGCCTCAAAACAAGCAGCCGTGAATAACAGACGACGCAACGACGAACGGGGGGATCCGGTGAGTGGGTGCGACTCAGCCCGAGACGAGCGTCGGCGTGCCCGCCTCGGACTCCGTCAGATCTCCGGTCTCGCCCGCACGCGACGCCCGACCGCCCACGAAGAGCATGTAGAACAGGAACCCGGCGAGAGCTGCCGCTCCGATGCCGATCTTGACGGGCCACGGCCACGGCTGCGCCGTGACGAAGCCCTCGATGATGCCCGACACGAGCAGCGCCAGCAGCGTGCCGATCGCGATGGTGGCAAGTGACCGGCCCGCGACCGCGAGCGCCTCCAGACGCGTCCTCGGCCCGGGTGCGACCCATGCCCAGAAGATGTGGAGGCCGGCGGCTCCCGCCACGAAGATGCACGTCAGCTCGAGCAGACCGTGGGGCAGGATGAACAGCGCGAAGACGTCGCCGCGGTCGAACGCGAACATGACGGCGGCGGCCGTACCGACGCCGACGGCGTTCTGGATCAGGACCATGACGGGCCAGAAGCCGGTGATCCCGAACAGGACGCATTGCGCCGCGATCCAGGCGTTGTTCGTCCACACGGCTCCGGCGAAGACGGCCGCCGGGTTCTCGGAGTAGTAACTCGTGAACTCCTCGTCGGCGTAGTACTGCAGATCCGCGCGGTCCCCCAGTACCGCGACCAGCGCGGGATCGCTCACCACCCAGGCGGCGACGATCACGACGACCGCGACGAAGGCGGCGGCGATCACGAGTGTCGTCCAGCGCACCCGGTACAGGGCTGCGGGCAGCTGCAGCGCGAAGAAGCGTGGCAGGGCGCGCAGCGGATTCGCGCTGGCGCGGGTCAACCGAAGCCGGGCCGCGGCGAGCAGCGTCGAAACGACGTCACCCTGGGGCGCCCGCCCCGCCGTGGACTTGATCTCGGCGAGGTCCGCCGAGGCGGACTGATAGCGTGCCACCAGTTCGTCGGCCTCGGCACCCGTGAGCCTTCGACGCGACGACAGCTCGGCGAGGCGTTGCCATTCGGCTGCCCGTGCGGTCGCCAGCGCGTCGAGGTCCACGCGCCTAAACTACCCGCATGACCTCGCGCTCCTCTCCCGAGGCCACCCATCTGGCCATTCACCTGGGCGAGGACGAGGTCCTCACCGGCGAGGCCGTCGCCCTCGACGTGCAACCCACCGGCGTGCTGCTTCGGGCGGTCGGCGCGGTGATCGACATCCTGTTGTCGCTGGTCTTGATGTTCGCGGCCCTGCTGATCATCACGGGCCCGCTCGGGCCGCTCCTGCCCGCGGGCGCTCAGCAGATGACGCTGATCGTCGCGCTCGTTCTCGTGTTGGTCGTATTGCCGACCGTCGTCGAGACGACGACGCGTGGAAGGAGTCTCGGTCGTCTGGCGGTCGGAACGCGCATCGTGCGATCGGATGCCGGGGCATCCGGATTCCGTCAGGCCCTGATCCGGGCTTTCGTCGGCGTGCTCGAGATCTACTTCACGTTCGGTGTGATCGCCGTTCTCGCAGGAGCCTTCACCCCGCGCTCGCAGCGCCTGGGCGATCTGCTCGCCGGGACGTATTCGCAACGCACTCGTGTCGCGCCACTCCCGCCACCGCTCCCGCCGGTTCCGCCCGGGCTGGAGCAGTGGGCCACCGTCGTCGATGTCGCACGACTGCCGGATCGCGTCTCGCGCCGCCTCGCCCAGTTCCTCGCACAGGCGCCGCGACTCGCGCCCGCCGCGCGCGACCGCATCGCCGCCGAACTCCGTGACGAGGTGTCCGCATTCGTCTTCCCGATGCCCCTCGCCGACCCTCTCACGGCCCTCTTCGGGATCGCTGCCGCCCGTCGCGACCGCGAGCTACGCGCGCTCGCCGCGCAAGAGAACCGGATGCGAGAGCTCGCACCGATCCTCGAGCGCGTCCCCTTCGGCTTTCCCCGCCGCTGACTCGTGTCGCGGAGGCGCTGGTCACGTCGACAGCCTCAGTGACCGGGCACGTACAACGGGTCACCCCCGACACGCCCAGTTACCAGGCACGCACAAGGGGTCACGTCCACGGCAGCCGCGACTGGCCGTCCCTCGAA
>CAYZEL010000014.1:0-25931 GCA_964477515.1 uncultured Microbacterium sp. | reverse complement strand
CCGCTGACATCGACGCGATCCGTGCCGTGTGTGACCCGCTCGGCATTGTCGTCGTCGAGGATGCCGCCTGCGGTGCGGGATCGACATACAAGGGCCGTCCCGTCGGTGCCGGCGCCGAGATCGCCGTGTGGTCGTTCCACCCGCGCAAGATCTTGACGACCGGCGAAGGCGGGATGATCACCACCTCGCGCGCCGATTGGGCGGATCGGGCGCGCAAGCTCCGCGAGCACGCGATGAGCGCCTCCGCGGCGGCCCGGCACGCCAGCGTGGTGTCGCCGCCCGAGGAGTACACGGAGATCGGCTTCAACTTCCGCATGACGGATCTGCAGGCGGCGGTCGGCCTCGTGCAACTCGGGAGGCTCGACGAGGTCGTGCAGCGCCGACGCGAGATCGCGGCGACCTACGCGAGCGCGATCTCAGAGATCGACGGGCTTCGCGCGGTTGCCGACCCGGACTACGGAACGGCCAACTTCCAGTCGTTCTGGGTCGAGGTCGGCGAGGAATACCCTCTCGACCGTGAGGAGTTGCTCCTCGCACTCGGTGAGGCGGACGTCTCCGCGCGCCGGGGGATCATGTCGACGCACCGGGAACCCGCCTACGACCACATCGACGTCGTGCTTCCGGTCACCGAGCGGCTCACCGACAACACTCTCATCCTGCCCGTATTCCATCAGATGACCGCCGTCGAGCAGGATCGCGTGATCGACGTTCTTCGCGGAGCCTCAGCGCGCTAGTCCGCCGGAGGTGGTAGCCACGACTCGGGCACCTCGTGAACCTCGGAGTCGTACACGCGGACATAGTCGACGAGATAGTCCGCGGGCAGCAGTTCATCGGCGATGCGCGGGTCTGGCCATCTCCCTCCGACGGCGATGTTCATGATGATGTGTGCCGGGTTGTCGAAGCTCCAGAGCTGGTCGGACTCGAGGTCCGCCTTGCGGATCACGCCGAGTGTTTGATCGTCGACTGAATAGGTCACCGAATCCGCCGTCCATTCGACGGCGTACACGTGCCAGTCTCCGCTCCAGCCCGCGGGGTTCGGATGCGACTCGACCCGACTCCAGGCAGAGCCGTCCCTCTTCGCACCGACGACCCCGTTGTTCAGATCACGGGCCTGATCGACGTACTCCATGAGGTCGAGTTCGCCCACGCCAGGCCAGCTGGCGTCCGGGGTGCTGAATGTACCGAGCATCCAGAACGCCGACCACAGGCCGGAGGCAGCCGGCACCGCAATGCGCGCCTCGATGCGACCATAGCGGAACGCGGCGTAAGTCATCAGCCGTGCCGAAGTGTAGTCCGACGAGGTGCCCGATGCATCGACGGACGGCGCCTTCCTCGCCACGATGTGCAGGATCCCGTCGGCGACGTAGGAGTTCTCGTCGGACGCGGTGTAGTTCTGCAACTCCTCGTTGCCCCATCCGCCCGCGCCCTCCATGCGCTTCCAGAGCGTCGACGGCGACCCCGGTGCGTCGAACTCCTCCGACCAGACGAGCCCCTCGCCGGCCTCGACAGGCTTCGTCGGCGAGCCCACCGACGAAGACGGTGACGGCGCGCCGGGGTCCGGCGACGGTCGGCCGACCGCGGGCTGCGCCGAACAACCGCTCACCAGCAACGCCGCCGCGGCAATCACGCTCACCGCTGATCTGGAGCGGGGCGACAAACGACGGTCACGCTCGCGCATACGGCCTGAGGGCGTAGCGGGCGTCCCTCTGGTCTCCCCCGGAACCATCGGATCGCACCCCGTCCTCTATTCCGGCCGACCCGCCCGCACGCTTCTTGGTCACCTGGTACCCCCTCGGATGCAATGGTACAAGCGTTCAACACCTCACCGGCCCGCGCACGGAGGTGATGGAATAGGCCGGAGCGCAGTCGCATCATCGCGGCCGTGGACGTCGGTCGCAGCGCGAGGCAGTCGGGAAAGCGGCGGTAGTGTCGGTGTCAGACCGTCCTGGAAACGAGGAGTTGTCAGCATGACCGAACGGCGTACCGTCCCCTTGGTCGATCTGGGCTGGCAGACCGCCCGCATCCGTGCCGAGGCGGATGCGGCGATCGGGCGCGTCATCGACAGGTCCAGCTTCATCCTCGGCGACGACGCCGATGTCTTCGAGCGCGCCTTTGCGAGTTATAGCGGTGTCGAGCACTGCCTCGGCGTCGGCAACGGCACTGACGCCCTCGAACTCGCGCTCGAGGCTGCTCACATCGGACAGGGCGATGAAGTCATCCTCCCGGCGAACACGTTCGCCGCGACCGCGGAGGCCGTGGCGCGTGTCGGCGCCGTGCCGGTGCTCGTCGACTGCACCGACGACTACCTGATCTCGGTAGAGGCCGTCGCCGACGCGCTGACGCCCCGCACGCGAATGGTGGCGGCGGTCCATCTCTACGGACAGGCGGCACCGGTCGAGGCGTTGCGCACGGTGGTGGGCGACGGGGTCCTCATTCTCGAAGACGCCGCGCAGTCGCAGGGCGCTCGGCGCTACGGCGAGATGGCCGGGAGCCTCGGCGATGTCGCAGGGACCAGCTTCTACCCGGGCAAGAATCTGGGTGCGTTCGGCGACGCGGGCGCGGTCCTGACGAACGACGGAGAGCTCGCCGATACCGTCCGCAAGCTGCGCAATCACGGGGGCGTAGCGAGGTACGAGCACAGTCTGCTGGGACGCAATTCACGACTCGACAGCATTCAGGCGGTTGTCCTGACGGCCAAGCTCGCTCACCTCGACGAGTGGAACCAGTTGCGGCGTGAAGCCGCGAACGTGTACGGCGAGTTGTTGGGTGGCGACGCGCGCATCCGGCTCCCCGGCGTCGCCGATGGCAACGAGCACGTCTTCCATCTATATGTCGTGCGGGTATCCAACCGGGATCGCATGCTCGCGGGACTCTCGGACGCCGGGATCGGCGCGGGCATCCACTACCCCAGGCCCATCCACCTGCTGCCTGCCTTCGGGTTCCTCGCGCAGGGCCCGGGCAGCTTCCTGCGAGCCGAGGCGTTCGCCGACGAGATCGTGAGCCTGCCGATGTATCCGGGCATCACGGTCGAAGATCAGCAATACGTCGCGGAGACCGTGCTCGCGCTGCTCTAGACGACGTGCTTCGCGCGCGGATGCTAACGAACGGCGCGCCGTGTCACCGACGTGCGAGCCTGCGGAGCCCGCGCTTCGTGGATCGCGCGACGTGCTCGGCACGCTCAGCCATACCCGCGGAGAAGATTCGCGGCTCGATCTCCACCCCGTACGCGACTCTTCCCGCTGGGGTGAGGCGGCGCTTGTAGTGGTCGTGGTAGCCGCCGATGTCGACCTTTGCCAGCCCGGCGCTCCGAGCCGCATTGAAGCACTCGACGGCGACTCGAGTGCCGACGGATCCGGTGGAAGCCGGCATCGCCACATCCCGAGCGGTGATCAGTCCCACGAGCGTGTCGCCGTCGATGATATTGACCGTTGACGCCACCGCGCTGCCGTCGGGCATGACGAGCGCGGTCGACATGAGCCGCTTCATGCGCAGCAGTTCGGGCCACAGCGCCCGCAGATCGTCGGCCGCACCGGCTTCGTCATTCGGATGATCGCTCCAGCGGCCCTCCCACGTGTCGATAGACCAGTCCAGCGTCGCTGGGTCGTCGTGCACGATGTCCCACTCCGCTGTCTTGCGCTCGACGCGCCGGAGGTCTTCCCACAGCCGGGTGGAGCGCCAGTACGCCTCGAAGTCGAACCCGTTCAGCGTCGCGACATAGGAGTCGAACGGTACGAGGCGGTGACGCGCGAAGTCCGCGTGCGCGTCACCGACGTGATCCACGATGAGAATGCGCAGCCCGAGTGAGGATAGGGCGGGCTCGAGCATCCCCTCTCGACACGGGATCGGCAGCGTCGGGGCGACGGTTGTCGTCGCGATCTCCCAGCGGTCCTGGCGTGCCCGGACCGTCGTCGCCAGGATCGGTTCACCGCGCTGCAGCACGATGACGTTCTTCTTGGGCACGCTCGTCGGCTCCGAGAGCGTGCGATGCACGAGGCGCGCGACCTCATCGTCGGCTGGTACGAGATGCTCGAGCGCGTTCTGGAACTCGGCGCTCGGCGTCTCCTCGATGACGACCCGCAGCCCCCGCAGCCGAGCCCGCAGCGATTCGGTCATGAGGCTCAGACTCTCGACCGCACCCAACGTGGTCCCGCCTTCACTTGGTAGCATCACCGTTCGCCCTACAAGCTAGCAGTCGCTGGAGAGGCGCTCGCGCGGAGCCTGCCTGCGTGACACATCAATGGACGCCGGTGTCCTCGTTGCGGACGCGTCGGCGCCCCGTCGCGAGGACACGCGGCAACACCACCAGGCTTCGCGCCCCGGTGCGGGTGAGGATGCGCGCGAGGCGTCTGCGAGTGCCGGAGGCCGCCCATGCGGCACGCAGCCTGGCGGTCGGATCCAGGGTCGCCGCGAATGTGACGAGCTCATCGATGTACTCGTCGGATTCCGGGGACGCGTCCCGTTCGATCCGCGCGAGAAGAAGCGCGTACTTCGCCGCGCCGCGCCGGGCGACTGCAAGATACCGTTTGCCGTGAGCGAAGCACTTCGAGGCAGATTCGAAGGCGTCCATCCGGTGACGCAGCTCACGCAGCTGTCGTCGCTCGCCGGTCATACCGCCCTGAGTCATGGACATGTTCGAACCGTGCACACGGTAGTACGCCTGCACGGTGCCGGCGATGAAGCCGACCTTCGCGCGCGCGGCGAATCTGAGCCACATCTCCACGTCGGATGTGTACGGCAGCGCCGGATCGTAGTCGCCGACCTCACGCATCGTGGAGGTCCTGACGACCGCCTCCGGTGAATAGATCTGGTTTTCGGCGTTGCGATACAGGCGGCTCGCCCATTCGACGCCGTCCCAGATCACCCAGTGGCTTGCGGGGTCCGGCACTTCCTGCGGCAGCTCCGCCTCGGTGGTGTAGTTCACCGGACCGTAGGTGAGCCCGACGTCGGGATTCGCTTCCATCAGCGCCGCTGCACGCGCGAGTGCGCCCGGCGCGAGGGCGTCGTCGGCGGATATCAGCAGCGCGTACGTGCCGGTGACCGTCGCGAGACCCTTGTTTGCCGTGCCGATGAGACCGAGGTTTTCCTCATTGCGGACGACCCGCACTCGAGAAAACCGCGACGCCAATTCTTCGGCGACGTGAAAGCTGTCGTCTGTCGAGGCGTCGTCCACGATCAGGACGTCGACGTCGACCCCTTCTTGGGTAGCCACGCTCTCCACGGCGTTCGGGAGGAAGTGCCCGTAGTTGTAGCACGGGATGACGACGCTGACAGTGGGCCGCGACGTCAACGCGACGGGCTCGGCCTTCCTCATCGGTGCGGATTCCCTCCGGTGACGACGCGTAGAGGTGAACTCCTCGACGCCGAGCCGATCGTACCCCACAGTCAGAGTCCGCCCGGCGGGGTCCACCGGTGGACGCGATCCGTCGGAAGAGATGATCGCGACGCGCGGTAGAGTCGGACCGGTGGACATCCGATTCGGGCTCGGGATTCGCGAACGGCTCGCGACGGTAGGCGAGGGCGTCAAAAACACGGTAGGCGCTGCGCGTCTGTACGCCGATCGGCATGCGTTGGCTCGCTTCGGCCGAGACTCAGGACGTTCGGCAGGTCGGATCCTCTGCTATCACTCGCTGGACCAGCCCCGGTGGGGCGTCAATGACGTCAGTCAGGTTCGGTTCCGTCAGCAGATCGAGCTGGCGCTCGAGGCCGGCTATCGTTTCGTTCCCGCATCGGAGCTCGCTCGGACGGGTGGCGGGCCGCGGGACCTGAGTATCACCTTCGACGACGGCCCGCGAAGCGTTCTTTCGGCGGCAGCGCCCATTCTGGGGTCCTATGACATCCCTTTCTCGGTGTTCGTCGTGTCGAGGTGGTCGGAGGAAGGGCTGGGAGGGAACGCGCTCAGTTGGTCCGATGTCAGCCGCGTCGCCGAGCTGGGAGCAGAGATCGGCAATCACTCCGCCACCCATCCTGACTTCTCCCGGGTCACGAAGGACCAGGCGCTGCAAGAGATCCGCGACGCGGAGGAGCTGATCGAGAAGCGCACCGGTATTCGGACGACCACGTTCGCCATCCCGTGGGGGCAGTCGGGCAACTGGCCCGCCCACGCCGATGAGGCGGCGCGGGAACTCGGGTACGACGTGCTGTACGCGCAGGCGGAGCAGACGCGCGCGCCAGGTACGGTCGCTCGCACCTTCGTGACCAAGTTCGATTCGCCGCGCGTCTTCGACGCGCTTCTGCGTGGCCGATATGACCGGTGGGAGGAGTGGATCTGGCCCGCCCGTAAGCGTTGAGCGACGTCTCATCCCGCTCCGTCTCAGCGTCGACGCGGCGTCTGCGTCATCCGAACGGGCGTTCCGTGTCGAGATACTCGTGAGCGAGCGAAGCGGGAACCTGCCGGTGGGACGTGTCGATCCTGCCGAGATGTCGTCCCAGTGCGAGCCCGAGGGATCTGGCTGCGCGGATGCGTGATGATCGCACCACACGACGCACGAAGTGTCGTAGCTCGTCCGGGTCGCGGAGATAATGCGCCAGGCGTCCGAGCCGTGAGGCGGGCGCTGGCACCCCGACGGCATCCACCGAGTTCACGACGACGCCGACCTCCCCGTCGCGCTCCTGTGTGGGCGGTCCTCCGCGCGCTGCATCGAACTCGCCGATGACGAGCGCGTAGCGGTGTTGCAGTTGGCGCCTCCCCTGCTGGTATCCCATGAACTGGCGCACCGTCGCAGCGAACCCCGCTCGACGGCTGTGGTCGATGATCGCGCTGCGGCACTCAGTTAGGGGGTAACCCCCTAACTGGAGCCGCCACGAGAGGTCGACGTCTTCTGCGGTGCGTAGTGTCTCGTCGAATCGACCGACGTGGTGAAAGGCCTCGGCATGGACGGCGAAATGTGCGCTGCTCCCGAACGGCAATTCGGGCAGAAACGGCATACGCAAGGTCGTGACCAGGTCGAACAGGGGGCGCTCGGTCGTGGAATACGTCGACTCGATGCGTGCGCACGTCACCACGAAGGGATTCTTTGCGAGCACCGGCAGGAGATGTGCGAGCCAGTCGTCGGTGACCGCGTCGTCGGCGTCGCAGAAGGCGAGCAGCGGCGCGCGCGCCGCGATCGCTCCCGCGTTCCGCGCGGCGGATGGTCCGCGGCGGGAAGAAGCATCGATGATTCGGAGGGGCAGTCGGCCGATCCACGCGCGCGCGACCGCAGCTGTCCGGTCTGTGGAACCGTTCTCGCTGATGATCACTTCCCACTCGACATCCATGCGCTGTCGCGACAGGGCCTCCAACTGCCGCCCGAGGGTCGCCTCCGCATTGTAAGCAGGGATGATCACGCTCACGACCGGCGCAGATGCTGCGATTGGAGCGCTGTCGGGGGCCACCCGGCGATCGTAGCGTGGACGCGAGCGCGGGCGCCTTCTGATCATGGACTGCGGTCAGGGGCGCGCACGCACTGACGCCTGCCGCCCGACTTCGATCGCGCTCACGCGGTCGGAAGACGACGGGGGACGGGCAGCTGCGCAACGCCGTCGACATTCTCCCTGCGGTATCCCCATCGGAATGCGAGGGCGGCGAGGTAGGGGGTGATCGAGACCGGGTTGCGTAGCACTTCGAGCGCCTTGCGGGGGAGCCGGCCCAGCCTGTCCAGGGCTCCTGCGAGCCGGTGCGCACCCTTCGCTGGCACGGCGACGGGCGCGGCGACCTGTGGGGCGACCTGGCGTGCGTAGGCGGCGCGAACGAGCGCGTACCGATGCGTGAGCACTCGTGTCCCCGCCCCTTTGGCGCGTGCCTGCCGGATCGCCGCCAGTATTCCGGCGCGCTTGCGGTAGTGCACGACAGCTGACGGTGCATCCACGAGCCGGTTCCCGGCGAGCTGCACTCGCCAGGAGAAGTCGAGATCTTCGCCCGCAAACAGTGACTCGTCGAACCCGTCCACCGCCGCGAAGACGTCGGCGCGCACCCCCATGTTGTTGGACCCGCACGCGGGCAACTGTGGCAGAGCCGGGTCGTGGAAGGTGGGTCGGTCCCACCCGTAGTCCCACTCCCGTCCGGGATTCAAGAGCTTGTGTTCGACTCTGCCCGCGACGAACGGTGCGTCCGCGAGCGCGTCGTGAAGCGCACGAGTCCAGCCCGCCCCCACGACGTCGTCGGCATCGCAGAACAGGAGCAGTGACGCGGTAGCGGCCCCGGCTCCGATGTTGCGTGCCGCCGAGGCACCGCGGCGGGACGAGCCATCGACGAGCCTCAGGTTCGGCATCCGATTCACGAAGGCGCGGACGATCGACGCAGTGTCGTCGTTCGAGCCGTTGTCGCACACCAGCACTTCGAACGGGAAGTCGACATCCTGGTCGGCGAGCGCCTCGAGTTGCTCGCCGAGGAAGGCCGCCGCGTTGTACGCGGGGATGACGATGCTCACGACGGGTCGTGCACGTAACGCCATCGTCCTCTCCCCTCGTGCGCGCCGACCGCCGGTGCCGCACCGTTGATTCCATCATGGGGGATCGGAGGGCGGTAGTCGGTGCTCCCATATGCTGGACCGTAGCGGCGCCGATAGGCAGGCGGGGTGCCGGAGCGCAGCGGGGGGTGCGATGGTCGGCGGTGAGGGGGCGGCATCCGCGGCGTTCGACGACGTCGAGATCGTGGTGGTCGCCTACGGCGCACCCGAACTACTGCGCGGCGCCCTCGCGCCGGTGCGCGGCTTCGCGGTCACGATCGTGGACAACTCTTCGATGGCCGAGATCGAGAGGATCGCGCGCGAGGAGGGCGCTGCGTATTGGGACCCCGGCGCGAACCTCGGATTCGGTGCGGGCGTGAACTACGCGCTCGCGCGTCGTCGCCTGCCCGGAGCCGACGTGCTCCTGCTCAACCCCGATGCGGTCGTGGCGGCCGAGGTCATCGGCAGATTGCGCGAGTCGTTGCATGTCGAGCCGCGGATCGCGGCGGTGGGGCCCGCGCAGGTGTACGCCGATGGCAGCCATCAGCAGGTGACGTGGCCGTATCCTCGGCCGCTCCAGTACCTCGCGAGCGCGGTGATGCTCGGCGGGCTCGTGTCCGTCGAGCCGCGCTACGTCATCGGCTCGGTCCTGCTCGTCAATTCCGCGGCGCTTGAGGAGGTCGGTGGGTTCGACGAGGACTTCTTCCTCTACGCCGAAGAAGCCGATTGGGAGTACCGCGCACACAAGGCGGGTTGGCGCAACGTCGCTGTCGACGATGTCACCGCGCTTCACGTCGGTGCCGGCACAAGTCTCGACCTCGACCGCCGCGAGGTGTTCCTGCACGCCGGTCTGGAGCGTTTCCTGCGCAAACACTACGGGTGGTGGGGATGGCAGGTCGCCCGATGGTCGATCGTCGTCGGCGGCATCCCGAGGGTGCTGGTATTTCGCGGTCAGCGAGGGCGCGCGGCGCGCGCCCGCATGGACTTGTTCCGGCGGGGCCCCGTAGCGGTGGAAGCGTCGATCCGTCAGCGGCCGGGGGTGCATGTCGATGACTGAGCGCGTAGGCGTCGTCGGGGGCGGCATTGTGGGGATCGCTCTCGCCCGACTGCTGACCGGTCGAGGCGATGACGTGACCATCTTCGAGAAGGAGTCGCACCTCGCTCAGCACCAGACCGGCCACAACTCGGGCGTGGTGCACGCGGGACTGTACTACAAGCCTGGTTCGCTGAAGGCGACTCTGTGCGCGTCAGGTCGGGTCAAGATTCGCGAGTTCTGCGAAGAGAAGCGTCTCCCGTACCGGGAGGTGGGAAAGCTCGTCGTGGCGGTCGATGCGTCGGAGCTCGCAGCGCTCGCCGAAATCGAGCGTCGCTCTATCGAGAACCGTGTCCCCGATCTCGCACGGATCGACGACATCGTCCGCCTGCGCGAGATCGAACCACACACCGCCGGCGTCGCGGCGGTCCACTCGCCGCACACGGCGGCGGTCGACTACTCGACTATTACCGAGGCCATGGCACAGGATGTGCGCGCGGCGGGCGGGCGCATACTGCTCAGTCACGAGGTGACGGGTATGGCTGAGGAGAACGGTCGAGTTCGCGTGACGACGCCCGTCTTCGATGATGTCTTCGACCGTGTGATCGTATGCGCGGGGCTTCACTCGGACGCGGTCGCACGATTCGTCGGTGCGGATCCCGCGCCCAAGATCCTTCCGTTCCGTGGCGAATACTGGGAGATGACGCCCGAGAGTGCGTCGCTCGTGCGCGGCATGATCTACCCCGTTCCCGACCCGCGGTTCCCCTTCCTGGGCGTGCATTTCACGCGCGGGGTCTACGGTGCCGTGCATGTCGGCCCGAATGCGGTGCCCGCTCTCTCGCGCGAGGGCTACCGCTGGCTGCGGATATCGGCGAGGGACACGTGGGGGTCGCTCTCCTGGCCGGGAGCATGGCCGCTCGCGAAGCAGCATTGGCGGATGGGGGTCGACGAGATCTCGGGCTCGCTGATCAAGCCGCTGTACTACCGAAAAGCGCGCCGCTTCCTGCCGGAGTTGAAGATCTCGGATCTGTCACACAGGGCTGCTGCGGGTGTCCGGGCTCAAGCTTGGGGACGCGCGGGGGAACTCATCGACGATTTCGCCGTCGACCAGGTCGGAGCCGTCACGCTGCTGCGTAATGCTCCTTCGCCTGCTGCGACCTCCTCGATCGCGATCGCGGAATATGTCGCGGAGCACTACCTCGCCCCGACGCCGCGCTCGCGACTGCACCGTCGCTAGGCTCGACGGGTGAGAGTGCTGCGGGTCGCCCACCATGCCGTCGTGTCGGCGTGGCGCGAGCGCGAACGACGGCTGCGCGGTCTCGGCGTCGACCTGAAGCTGATCTCGGCCCAGCGCTGGAACGAAGGCGGCCGGGATATCGACCTCGAGGCGGACGGTGACCGGTTCGTCGCGCCGGCATCGACGCTCGGCGCACACCCGAGCGCCTTTCTCTACGATCCGCGCCCGTTCTGGCGCTCGCTGAAGGCCCGCCCCGACATCATCGATCTGCACGAGGAGCCCATGGCCCTCGCGACGGCCGAACTTCTGCTGCTGCGCAAGCTGAGGGGCAGCAGGGCGCCCTACGTGCTCTACTCCGCGCAGAACATCGACAAGCGCTACCCGATCCCGTTCCGGTGGTTCGAGCGTGCTGCGCTCCGGGGCGCCGCGGGCGCCTATGTGTGCAACCGGGAAGCTGGGGCGATCCTCGTGCGAAAGGGTCTGCGCGGACCCGCGCGGCTCATCCCCCTCGGAGTGGATACGGCACGATTCTCGGTCCCGGAGCGGGACGAGCCCGGGGACGCACCGATCATCGGATACCTCGGGCGTCTGGAGCCGTACAAAGGTGTCTCGACGCTCTTGCGCGCCGCCGCCGATCGTCCGCGGTGGCGCATCGAGATCACCGGCGACGGGCCGCAGCGAGAAGAGCTGGTCGCGCTCGCCGCGGAACTCGGCATCGCCGACCGGGTCGCGTTCCTCGGCTTCGCGCAGGGCGATGAGCTTGCCGACCGGTATCGTCGGGTCGACGTCGTGGCGGTGCCGTCCGTGCCGTGGCCGGGGTGGCTCGAGCAGTTCTGTCGTGTGGCCGTCGAGTCCATGGCCTCGGGCGTTCCCGTCGTCGCGAGTCGCTCGGGAGCCATCCCCGACGTCGTCGCCGAATCCGGCATCCTTGTCGAGCCCGGGGATCCCGAGGCGCTTCGCGACGGCATAGATGCGGCGCTCGTGCCGTCGCGTTGGAGAGACCTCCGAGTACGCGGACTCGCTCGTGCGGCGGACTTCACGTGGGAGCGCGTCGCGGAGCAGCAGCTCGCCCTCTACCGGGAGGTGTCTCCCGACAGCGATTCCGGAGCGGCCCGCCCTCCACAGGTCGTCGCGATCGCCTATGGCGAGGCCGATATGCTCGACGGCGCGCTCGAAACTCTGGGCGACGGGTTCGGCCTCACGATCGTCGACAACTCGTCATCGGGCGAGACGCGCGCGATGGCCGAGCGCCACGGCGCGCACTACATCGACCCGGGCAGCAATCTCGGCTTCGGTGCAGGCGTGAACGTGGCCCTGAAATCGCTCGCCGAGCGCGGACTTGCGGCGGACGACGTTCTGCTCCTGAACCCGGACGCCCGGATCGGCGCCGATGCGGTGGCCGAGATGCACCGCGTGCTGCACTCGGGCGCGCGCATCGCGGCAGTCGGGGCGACGCAGACGGAGCCCGAGAGCGGGGATCGGGTGCGCGCCGCCTGGCCGTTCCCGAGTCCGTCTCGCGCGTGGATCGACGCGCTCGGACTCGGCCGCTTCGACCGCGCGCAGCACTTCGCGATCGGATCCGTGCTGCTGCTGCGCTCCGAGGCGATCTCGACGGTCGGTCTGTTCGACGAGCGGTTCTTCCTCTACGCCGAAGAGGTCGACTGGCAGAAGCGTGCGACGGATGCGGGTTGGCGCATCGCCATCGCCCAGGTCGACGCCACGCACATCGGCGCAGGAACGGGGGGCGACGGCACCCGGCGAGAGGCGCTGTTCTTCGCGAGCAACGAGGAGTACCAGCGCAAGCACTTCGGCGCAGCGGGGTGGCAGTCGTTCCGCATCGCCGTCATGCTCGGCGCGGCGGTACGCGGCGCTCTTCTGCGGGGGGCGCGTGGCGCCGATGCCCGCAGGCGCCTGGCGATCTTCCGGGAAGGGCCGATCGCGCATCTTCGCCGGATCAGCTGAGCGTGTGCCCCGCGAGCTTCTCCTGGTGCACGCGTTCGTAGACGGCGAGCGTCTGCTCGGCGACGGATTCCCAGGACGTGTAGCCGGCGGCATCCCGGCGTGCCCGCTCGCCCATCCGGCGCCGTAGGTCGCGGTCGTCGACGAGCGGACGCAGCACCCGGGCGATGGAGGCGCCGTCGCGTTCGATGACCGCACCGTTCTCTCCTTCGACGATGAACTCCTCGGCCACGCCGAGGTTGGTGGCGACGAGCGGGAGCCCGGATGCCGCTGCCTCGAGTTCGACGAGCCCGAACGGCTCGTACATCGTCGGGAAGACGAAGATGTCGGATGCCTGGAAGTAGTCCTCGACGACGGGGGAGTGGCCCACGAACGTGACTCTGTCGGCCACGCCGAGTTCGGCGGCGCGCGACCGGAAGGGCCCGGCGTCGTCGCCACCGACGACGAGCAGCTTCACCGTGATCGGCAACGCCGGGAGGGCGTCGATGATCGCGCGCAGGCCCTTGCGGCGAAACTCCTTGCCGACGAACAGCAGCACGACGTCGTCGTCGATGTAGCCGTGCTGAGTGCGGATGCGGGCGCGGCGGGCCGCGGCATCCGTCGGCTGGAAGCGCGTCACGTCGACGGCGTTGGGGATCACGGTGATGAGGTCGGGGTCGACGCCGTAGTACCGCGTGAGCTCGCGTCCGACGGTCGGGGAGACGGCGATGGCCCGGCGCACGCCGCCCGGCCGGTAGTTGCGCTGTTCAACCCGCAGCACCGCGTGATGGAAGGGATTCGCGAGGGCTCGCAGCGCCTCGCCGTTGCGGAACTTCATCTCCCACCAGGCGCGGTGGCAGCTGTGCGCGGTGATGACGTCCTGCACGCGCGTTGCGCAGCCGCCCTGGTTGTGGATGATGTCGAAGCCTTGGCCGTCGAGTGCCCGCGTAGCCGCGGCCGAGTACGTGACGGGCACGATGAAGCCCGGTTTGCTGCGCGCCTCGACCCGCAGCCACTTCAGCGGCGGCTCGGGGAGTGGATCGACGTCGGTCGCCACGAGCGTCAGATCGATACGGTCCTGAATCCGCAGCGCCAGTTCGTAGGACGCGCGCTCGATGCCACCCTCGTTGTTGAACCGGAAGGACGACATCGCTACACGCACACGGCAATGCTAGCCAGGCACGAGGCTGCCTCGGTTGCTCATAGACTGCAACGGGATTACGCGAGGGGCGGTGACCGACGTGCGAGTAGTGCACCTCGTCTGCTCGACGGGCTTCGCCGGAGTCGAGAACTACATCGTCAACGTCGCCTCGGGGCTGGCCCGCGACGGAGTCGACGTCACCGTCATCGGCGGGTCGTCCGCGCCGATGCAGAGGGCGCTCGCGGCGACGGATGTCGACTGGCTTCCCGGAGACGACATGCGTGGCGCGCTGGCATCGCTGCGCAGGACTGCGGCCCCCGACATCCTTCACACGCACATGAGTCAGGCCGACCTCGTCGGATGGCTGCACCGCCGCTGGCGTGGCCGCAAGAGCCGGCAGGTGAGCACGCGCCACTTCGCGGGGATGCGCGGTACCGGCACCCTCGCACGAGCGGCCTTCCGCCCGGTCGGCCGCTCACTCGCTGCCCAGATCGCCATTTCGCAGTTCGTCGCCGAGAACGTCGAACCGCCCACCGAGGTCGTCTACTCCGGAGTCGAATCCGCGCATGCCGCGATGTCCCGTGAGCCATTCGTGCTCGCGGCTCAGCGCCTCGAGCCCGAGAAGTGCACCGCGGATGTGATCGAGGCATGGGCGCGCTCTCGCGGTGCCGACGAGGGATGGACGCTGCGTATCGCGGGCGACGGCTCGGAGCGCGGCCAGCTCGAACAGCTCGCGCGCGCGCGGGGGGTCACGGGAAGCGTGGAATTCCTCGGGCATCGCTCCGATGTTTCGGAACTGCTCGCGAGGGCCGGCCTGGTCGTCGCCCCGACTCCGCGCGAGGGGCTCGGGATCCTCGTGCTGGAAGCGATGGCCCAGGGAACACCCGTCGTCGCATCCGCGGGTGGGGGGCACCTGGAGACCGTCGGCGTCGCCACGCCCGATCTGCTCTTCGCCCCCGGCGACGCGACCGACGCGGCACGCGTGATCGATGGACTCCTCGTCGATCCCGGGCTCCGTTCGGAGGCGGGAAGCGCACTCCGCCGCCTGCAGCGGGACCGCTTCACGATCGGCGGCCAGGTCGCTGGCACACGCGCGGTCTATGAGCGGGTGCTCGCGTGAATCGCGACCTCGTCGTGCTCTCGCTCGAGCCGTGGGATGACGTGTGGCGCCGCAATCAGTACCTGGTGGACGGACTCCTGCGCGCCGATCCGACCCTGCGCGTGCTCTTCGTCGAGCCTTCGAACGATCTGCTGCACTCCGTCGTCGCGGGCCGGGGCATCAATCGCGGCCGAGGCCTTCGGATCGCGGACGGGTACGCCGGTCGCCTGAGCCTGTTCCAACCCGACAAGGTGCTGCCGCGATTCGCGGGGCCCGCCGCCGATGCGCTTCTTCGACGGGACGTGCGCCGAGCGGTCACGAGAGCGGGACTCGTGGAGCCGGTGCTCTGGGTCAACGACCCCAGCTGGGCCGGTCTCGTGGCGAGGACGGGCTGGCCGAGTCTGTACGACATGACCGACGACTGGCTCGCCGCCGACCGCGGCGAACGTGAGCTCCGTCGGATCGCCGCGAACGAAGCGGTGTTGATGCGGCGTTGCCGCACCGTCGTGGTCTGCTCCACCGGGCTGTTCGACACCCGCAACGAGGAGCGCTCGGTCGTCCTCATCCCCAACGCCGTCGACGTCGCGCGCTATCGCGTGCCCCATGATCGGCCCGCTGACCTGCCGGAGCGCTCCGCTCTCTATGTCGGCACGCTCCACGAGGACCGCCTCGACGTCGATCTCGTCCTGCGGACGGCGGATGCCGCGGCATCCGCATCGGGATCGGTCGTGCTCGTCGGTCCTTCGGCCCTGGCCGCGGCCAACGTCGATCGACTCGCGGCTCACCCCGCGGTGGCGCTGCTCGGCCCGAAGGCCTTCACCGATGTGCCGGCGTATCTCCAGCACGCCGCCGTCCTGATCGTGCCGCACATCGTGGACGCGTTCACGGACAGCCTCGATCCGATCAAGCTCTACGAATACCTCGCGGTCGGCCGACCCGTCGTCAGCACCCCCGTGGCGGGGTTTCGCACGCTGGCGAGCGACTCCCTGACCGTCGCCGATGCCGCCGCATTCCCGGATGCGGTGTCCGCGCTCCTGGCGGATCCCGCACCGTCCGTGGTCGTGGAGGACGTCCCCGACTGGAAGGACCGGGTCGCCGCCTACGTCGAGGTGCTCGCGCCGCTCAGGGCGGAGTGAGGCGGTTGCCGGGGCGGACGGCTCCGGCTGGCGGGCTCAGTAGGCGCCGTCGGCCTTGAGGACCGAGCCGACCGTACGCCAGACGAGCCGGAAGTCCCCGACAACGGACCAGTTCTCGACATAGCGCAGGTCCAGGCGGACGCTCTCCTCCCAGGAGAGGTGGCTGCGGCCGCTCACCTGCCACGGGCCGGTGATGCCCGGCTTGATGTAGAGACGTCGATACGTCGAGGTGCCGTATTCCTTGGTCTCGGCCAGGAGGGGCGGGCGCGGACCCACGATGCTCATGTCGCCGGCGAAGACGTTCCAGAACTGCGGCAGCTCGTCGAGCGAGTACTTGCGCAGGAAAGCGCCCACCCGCGTGACGCGAGGGTCGGACTTCAGCTTGAAGAGCGGACCGGATCCCTCGTTCTGCTGCTTCAGCTTCTCGAGCTGCTGCTCGGCATCGACGTGCATCGAGCGGAACTTGAGCATGAAGAACTCCACACCGTCGCGTCCCACGCGCCGCTGGCGGAAGAACACCGGTCCGCGGCTGTCGACCTTGATCGCGAGCGCGATGAAAGGGGTGGCGAGACCGATGAAGAGCAGCGCGATGGAGGAGAGCGCGATATCGAAGGCTCGCTTGGTCAGGTGACGCCCACCCTCGAAGGTCGGGATCTCCACCTGGATGAGAGGCAGGCCCTCCATCGGCCGGAGCGACATGCGGGGTCCGGCGACGTCCACGAGCGGGCTCGAGAGGACGAGCTCGGCCGCGGTACCCTCCAGCTGCCAGGACAGACGCTTGATGAATCCGCGGTCCTCGTCCGGGGTGCTCGCCAGGATGATCGCATCGGCGCCGAGCGCCGTGGCCTGCGAGGCTATGCTCCGGAGGTCGCCGTACGCGCGGTAGTGCTCGCCGCCGACGACGATCTCGCTGTCCTCGCCGGTGTCGAGCGTGATGCCCACGACGTGGTAAGCCATGCGGCCGTCCGCTTGGAGCGAGGAGAGGACGTACTCGACATCGTGGCGGTTGCCGACGACCATCGCACGCGAGACGTAGAGGCCCGCCACCCGCTGGCGCTGCAGCCAGCGTCGCCACAACCAGCGGCTGAGCACGAGGCCGACGATACCGACGGGCATCGCGATGAGGAGCTGTGACCGGATCCCCTGCGACTGCATCAGCACGAAGCCGATCGCGAGGATGCCGAACGCCAGTCCTGTCGCGTGCAGGACGCGCTTGTACTCCGTCATCCCCTGTCCCATGACGCGCGAACTCCGCGACTGGAACATTGCGAGCAGTAGCAGCCAGATGGCGGCAGTGACGAGGAACACGCGACCGTACTGCCACGGCGCATCGGTCAGGTCGACCTGTGCGATCGTGTCGATCTGGATCCACGCTGCCAGTCCGGCGGACGCCAGGACGATGACGAGGTCGGTCCAGACGAGCCGCATCCGGTAGTAGCGCTCCCAGCGCTGCCGCCGCTCGAGCGCGGCGGTCGTGACGGGAGACGCGATCGCCCGCGTGGCGGGTGCGACGATGGTCGGCGCGGCGACCGGCGTCGCGACGAACGATGAGCGCAGCGCGGCGATCCGCGCGTTCTCGACGGTAGTCATGGCTTTCCGTCACCCACGGAAGCCGTCATTGCAGATGCCTGCACGTATATCCCCAGTTGCTCCCCAGATCGCGGCGCCCAAGCCGCGACAAATTCCCCAATGCATCACCAAGAGGTACCCCTCGGATCGAACCCCACGTTCGATCACCCAGAAAGACCCAACCCCAAGTTCGGTCTTTCCTGACAGCCGGTGCCAGGTGATGCAGTGTCGATGCTACCGGAGTCTTGCGGCGAACCGGAAGCGAAGAATGCTCAGATTGTGCTCAGTTTCCGCGCAACATCGGATCGAACCCCGTCGTGGCCGTGGACCAACGGGGGAACGGTTCGGTATGCGCCATCATGGGGGTGGCGATACTCGATCGTCATGTATTGGGTTCATGCACGCGGACGGCCCGAGATGGAGGCCCCAATGACCGACTACATACTGACCGCCGGTGCGATCCTCACGATGGACCCCAAGAATCCTCGAGCCGAAGCCGTCGCGGTATCGGGGGAGCGGATCGTCGCGGTCGGGACGCTCGCGGATTGCCAGACCGCCCTGCCCGGCGCCGACGTGCGCGATTCGGGCGTCGCCGTCCTCATGCCCGGCTTCATCGACTCCCACTCCCATCCGGTCCTCAGCGGCTTGGCGACGATGCCGCCCGGCTACTACATCGCCCCGTGGGTGGCTCCCACCTGGGATGCGGTGCTCGCGATCTTCCAGAAGGCGATCGACGAGACCCCCGCGGGCACGGCGCTGTCCTTCTTCGGCTACGACGGACTCCTGCAGAATCACGAGGCGCCGACCGCCGCGTCCCTCGACGCGATCTTCGGCGACCGGCTCGTGCTGGTCTTCGGCAACTCGGGACACACGGCGTACGTGTCGTCGGCGGTCCTGCGCGCGCTCGGCTGGATCGACAACCCGCCCGCCGACCCGCCCGGCGGCAGCTACGGGCGGCTGCCCGACGGGAGTCTGGATGGCTCGGCCACCGAGGTCCCCGCGTGTCTCGCCCTGGCGCATCCGGTGCTTGCCGCCCTGCCCGGAAAGCCGCTGCAGGGCGCCGTCGAGTACTACGCCTACATGTCGCGGGCGGGCATAACGTCGACGTCCGAGCACACGTATCAAACCAGCCTCAAGCCCGCGTACGAGGCCCTCGCGGCGCTGCCGAGCTCGCCGCTGCGCGTCGCTCTCTACCACATGTCCACCGAGGCAGACTGCGGTGAGCCGTTCGTCTCGACCGCGCCTCAGACCATGTTGCACAAGCGGGGAATCAAGCTGTGGGCCGATGGCTCGCCCTGGGTCGGCAACGTCGCGATGTCCGAGCCCTACCTCGATACCCCCGCTACGCGGGCGGCCGGGATCGCGCCCGGGGTCGCGGGCGAGAAGATGATGAACTACCCCCGCGAGCGCCTCGACGCGCTACTGGACGAGCACGCGCCCGAGGGGTGGCAGATGGCCTTCCACGTGAACGGCGACATCGGGCTCGACATCGTGCTCGACGCGTTCGGTCGCGCCCTCGAGAAGCACGACCTGCTCGGCACGGACCACCGCTGGCGCGTCGAGCACGTCGGGGGAGCCCGCGGCGAGCAGTTCCGCCGTGCGGCGAGCCTCGGCGTCGTCGCCTCGATGGGCCCGTTCCAGTACTACTACTGGGGTGACCTGCTCGACGGGCAGCTGTTCGCAACCGACACGGGCGCGGGATGGCAGCGGTTCCGCGATGCCTTCGACGCGGGGGTGCATCCGTCCTTCCACAACGACGGGAGCGTCTCGCCGCCGACCCCGCTGCTGAACGCGCAGACCGCGGTGACCCGCCGCACGAGTTCGGGCGCCGTGCACGGCCCCGACCAGGCCGCGACGCTCTGGGAGGCGCTCAGCGCGCAGACGATCAACGCCGCGTACGCGCTCGGCACGGACGGCGACGTCGGATCGATCGAGCCCGGCAAGCTCGCAGACTTCGTCGAACTCTCGGCCGACCCCTACGCCGTGGCGCCGGAGCGGATCGGCGAAATCCGGGTGCATGGCACGTGGCTCGGTGGGCAGCGGATCGACGTGGAGGAGTTCGTCGGGGCATCCGGTCAGGTCGATCACGCCTCGTTCGAAAAGCTGCGCGCGATGGGGCCGCCGGCCTGCTGCCACCACGCCGCGCACGGCTGATCGCCGGAAGGAAGCGGATGTCTCGGATGCTGGCGTTCGTCGCCGATCGTGCGCTCACCCCGCGCGAGGCCTGGGGTGCGGACCTGATCGCGGAGTTCGCCGGCCTCGCGCGCCTGCACGCCGACGGGTGGGGCGGCGCATGGATCGATGCCGATGGCGATGCCGATGGCGAGGTTGCGAGCACGGGAGGCGTCGAGGCGTTCGAGCCGGGCGACCTCGATGGGGCCGCGGCCAGCGTTGCGCGGATCGCGTACCTGCGCTTCGCGAGCAAGGGGTCGCCCGCGCTTCCCGAGAACACGCAGCCGTTCGTCGGCGGGGGGCTCGCGTTCCAGCACAACGGACTGCTCACGCCGCGTGATCGGGCGCTGGGCCTGTTGGCACCCGCGGATGTCGCACAACTCGTCGGCACGACCGACAGCGAGGCGTACTTCGCGATCGTTCGTCGGCACCTGCGCGCCGCCGGTCCGGACGAATCCGCTCGGCTCACGGCGATCGCGGCGGCGGTCAACGAGGTGCGGGCGGCCTACCCCGATGCCTGTCTGAACGCGTTCCTGCTCGACGATTCCGGCCTGTTCGTGGTGCACGCGGCAGGACGCGCGGTGACCCCGCTGCCCGCTTTCGCGGAGCGCGGGTTCACGCCCGACCTGCTGCCCCCGGGGCACGGCCCGGACTACAACACGTTGCGCATCGTGCGCGCAGCATCCGGAGCTTTCGTCGTCGCGACGACGGGCGTCGATCAGGACGGTTGGGACGCGCTTCCCATCGACTCGGTCGCGCGCATCGACGCGGCGGGCATCCGATCCGTTCTCATCGAGCCCCCCGCCGCCGGCGCGGGCATACGCTCGGTCTCGATGACTTCCCCCGATTCTCACGAGACAGCCCCGGATGCCGTGGCGACGCTCGTCGTGCAGGTCGCCGTCACGAAACTCGATGCGCTCGCCGTGATCTCGCTCGCGGTCGACAGCCCGGTACTCGCGGCGGGCTCGGCGCGGCCACGCATCGAGCTCGACGGGGGAGCGTGGGCCGAGGTCGACATCCCGAAGTTCGGCGAGCCGCCGCCCCTCGCGATCGATGTGCGGTCGCCCCTCGGGATCGATCATGCGCGGCTGTCGGCGCTCGCGCTCGCCGCGGCGCTGGAGCGCGAGGCGGGCTGGGTCGTCTACCCCGACTTTCCTGTCGCCGCGCGCTGAGGCCAGTGCCCCGATTCGGGACCGAGTCGCGCGTCAGCCGCGGGTGGGGTGACTCGATGCCTCAGCCGACGCGCCCGCGGATCGGGTCGAGCACCGCTTCGGCTGCCCACGCGGCGGCGTCCGCGATGTCGCGGCGGTTCATCCCGAGTTCGCGGCGGAGGGTGACCCACGTCGCCGCGGAATCGATGTGCGAGAGGGCTGCGACGATCGCCCGGCGATCCGTGTCATCCAGCGTTGGCACCTCTGCGCGGAGCAGCTGCTCGAGTCGCTGGCGGCGCGGGGTCGGCGCCGCGCCGCTGACGCCTCGCATCGTCGTCTCGGCGACCACGTGCGTGAGCTCCGGGCGCTTGTCGTATGCCTCCATGGCCTCACGGATCGACAGGGGGGTGTCGAAGATCGACTCCGACTCCTCCCGCGTGAAGATGCTGCGCTCGATCCACGCGGCCGTCGCCAGGAGGAGGTCCACGCGCGTGGCGTAGTTGCGGAACACGGTGCGCTCGCCGACTCCCGCGCGGCGCGCGATGAGGCGGAACGAGACGTCGTCCGTGCCGAGCTCCTCGATGAGCTCCGCGTAGGCGGAGAGGATCGCCTCCTGTGTCCGATTGAGGTCCGCGCCGGGGGATGCCTCGTCGGAAGCGGTCGTCATGCCGCCCCCGCCCGTTCCGCCCGCGACATCAGCTGGCGGTCCGCGTGACGGACGGGAGCCGACCGAGCGTCTGCCCGACCGTGCGGTCGAAGACATCCGAGGTCTCGGAAGCACCCATGTCGAACCCGGTGCGCATGCGTGCCCAGAACTGCGCGGACGAGAAGTATCGCAACGTGGCAGCGACGCGGCGGAGGTCGCGGGCGTCGACGCTCGGATAGGTGGTCTGCAACATCGCCTCGACGGTGCGGGTCAGGAACGTCGGTTCGGGATCGCCCGTGGGAGAGATCGAGGCTGCGCGAGCGCACACGAAGGCGAACGCGGGCGAGGCATCGAACTGGCCGAAACGGGCCCGCACCGCCGCCTGGAACTGCGGGATCGTGACGAAGGCCGGGAGAGGGAACTCGGTCTCTTCGATCCACTGAGCCAGGCTCTCGAGAAGATGCGAGCGCGTCGGGAATTGGCGATAGATCGTGCGCTCCGAGACGCCGACGGCATCACCGAGGGCGCGATAAGAGATGTCGTCGAAGGTGTTCTCGCGCAGCGACGCGGCAGCGCTCGCGAGGATCGCGGTCGGTGTGTCCACCGTCTCCGCCATCATTGTCCTCTTCCCCTCTCGAAGCGTCGTCCCGTCGCCCCGATGCTCTCGGCGGAGACCTTCGGCCGGGCCGGCGCCGATGCCGGCTCCGGCGGTAGGACGTAACGGTCGGAGTCGTCGAGTGTCAGTGCCAGCGACGAGACGTACTGCGTCTCGCCGTGCGGTCCGCGTTCCGCCGAGGCCAGCATATCCGGGCGCTCGAACGTGTAGCCGGTGACATGGCAGCGCAGTCGCTCACCGGACGGGTTTCCGTCCGCGTCGAGGATGGGCGACGCGATACCGTCGGTCTGACGACGCAGGTAGAACCGACCCCGTGTCGCCAGCGCCATGACGGGCGTCGTGATCACGGCGACGCCGATCGCGATCAATACGGAGTACGACCGCATGTCCGCACCGAACACGCCGGCGAAAGCCGTCAACGACAGCACGGATGCCAGCCCCACCGAAACGAGGCCGACCGGATTCCAGTCGAAGAGCATTCCGCGACGGAATTCGGGGTACTTCGGCGAGATGCGCAAGAGGTGCTTGTTGATCACGATGTCCGCCGCGATCGTCACCAGCCACGCCATCACGACGTTGGCATAGAGGCTGAGGACGAACGAGATCAGGCTGAAGACATCCATCCACATCAGAGCCAGCGCTATCGCCAGGTTGAAATACATGAAGACCGAGCGGCCGGGATAGGTCTTCGTCAAACGGGTGTAGACGTTCGACCACGCCAGCGAGCCGGAATACGCGTTCGTCACATTGATCTTCACCTGCGCGATGACGACGAGGATCAGTGCGAGCCCGATCGCGAGCCATTCGGGCATGATCGATGCGTACAGTCCGACGAACTGCCGCACCGGTTCGGTGGCCCGCGTGCCGAGGTCGGGATCGATACGGGTGAACAGGTAGACGGCGAGGAAGACCCCCACCACCTGTTTGATTCCGCTGAAGAGAACCCATCCGGGTCCCGCGAACAGCAGGGATGTCCACCAGGAACGATGGTTCTGGCGCGTGCGCGGCGGCATGGCCCGGATCACGTCGATCTGCTCGGCCAGCTGGGGGGTCAGGGCGAAGCACACGGCCGCGCTGGCGACGATGGCGCCGAAGTGCAGATCCCCGTCCGAATTGCCGGTGAAGGACACGAACGCCTGCACGGCTCCGGGGTCCGACACGATCACCCAGAGCAGCGGCAGCAGAGCGAGGGCGAGCCAGAGGGGCGTCGTCCAGAACTGCAGGCGCTCGAGCGCCCTCATGCCGTAGATCACGATCGGGATGACGACGACGGTCGAGATGAGATAGCCGATCGGCAGGGGTATGCCCGTGGCGACCTGGAGCCCCTGCGCCATGATGGCACCCTCGAGCGCGAAGAAGATGCAGGTGAACACGGCGAAGATCACGGTCGTGATCGACGAGCCGTAGTAGCCGAACCCCGACCCCCGCGCGATCAGGTCGAGGTCGAGGTTGTAGCGCGCCGCGTAGTAGGCGATCGGCACCCCGACGACGAAGATCGTGACGGACGCGACAAGGATGCCGAGCACGGCGTTGATCGTGCCGTGCTCGATCCCGATGCTGGCGCCGATGGAGAAGTCGGCGAGGAACGCGATGGAGCCGAGCGCGGTCACCCCGACGGCTCCGGCGCTCCACCGGCGGAACGTGCGGGGCACGTACCGGAAGGCGTAGTCCTCGAGGCTGTCCTCGGCGGCCGCCCGCGCGTTGTCTGCCCTGGTCACCGTCGCAACTCCTTGCGCCTCACGCGTGGGGCTCATTGTGGCGGGTAACGTGTTACAGCCGTATTGCGCCCGGATCGCCCTCGATCACGTTCTTCTCCGATGCTCAGATGGCCATGGCCGCGCGGACCCCCTCTGCGGCGGAAGCTCCGCCCCTCCCCGTGTTCGACACGAAGCCGCTGGCCAGGACCAGGTACTCGTCGGCGGCCTCCAGGGCGAACCCGATGTGCTGCTCGACGAGCAGGACCGAGAGTCCTTCGCTCGCGAGCTGCATGATCGTGTGCTCGATCTCGGCGACGATCGTGGGCTGGATGCCCTCGGTGGGCTCGTCGAGGATCAGCATCTTCGGCTCGGTGATGAGCGCCCGGGCGATCGCGAGCTGCTGACGCTGGCCGCCCGAGAGCAGCCCGGCTTTGCGTGTGGCGAACTTCTCGAGCGCCGGGAAGCGCGCGAGCTGCTGATCGATGAGCGCCTTGCCGCGTTTGCGCCCATCGGCCACGAGCTGCAGGTTCTCCATGGTCGTCAGCTGCGTGAACGACTGCTGACCCTGCGGCACGTACGCCATCCCTCGTGCGATCCGCTTGTTGGGGGCGAGCGCGGTGATGTCGGCGCCGTCGAAGATCACCTTGCCGCTGCGCGGCTTGATGAGGCCGATGGCGACGCGCAGCAAGGTGGACTTGCCCGCGCCGTTGTGGCCGAGTACCGCGACCGTCTGCGCGCTGGGCAGCGTCACGCCGTGCAGCACGAGCGTCCGGCCGTAGCCGGCCTGGATGTCGTTCATCTCGAGCATGTCAGGCGTCCTCTCCGTGGGGCGTGGTATGCGTCGTCGGGCTCGCCCCGTCGGCCACCGCCATCATTCCCGTCGTCGTCGGAGCGGCCGCGGTGCCGAGATAGACCTCCTGCACCTTCGGATCGGCCTGCACCTGTGCGACGCTGCCCTCCGAGAGCACCTTGCCCTGGTGCAGCACCGTGACGCGCGACGCATAACGGCGCATGAAGTCCATGTCGTGCTCGACGACGAGCACCGTGCGGCGCTCTGCGATGCGCTGCAGGAGCTCGCCCGTGGCGGTCCGCTCGTCCTGGCTCATGCCGGCGACGGGCTCGTCGAGAAGCAGCGCGCGGGGATCCTGAACCAGCATCATCCCGATCTCCAGCCACTGCTTCTGGCCGTGCGAAAGGATGCCGGCGGGCGTCTCGCGCTCGTCGGCGAGCCCCGTCTCTTCCAGCGCCATCTCGATCGCGGGATCCACACCCCGGCGGGCCCGAAGGAGCGACCACGACGACCGGTGCAGACCGGCGGCGATGTCGAGGTTCTGCAGGACCGTCAGCTGCTCGAAGACGCTGGCCGTCTGGAAGGTGCGTCCGACGCCGAGCTTGACGATCTTGTTCACGGCCTTGCCCAGCAGTTCCTGGCCGCCGAGCGTGACGGAACCGGTGCCCTTGGAGAGGCCCGTGATGGCGTCGATGCAGGTCGTCTTGCCGGCGCCGTTCGGCCCGATGAGGAACCGGACCTCGCCGGGGTGGGCATCGAACGAGACGCCGCCGACGGCGACGAATCCGTCGAACTCGACGCGCAGATCCGTGACGACGAGCGAGCCATCCGTGGCGGTCATTTCTTCACCTCATCGAGGACGGGCGTCGCGGCGGCGGGCTCGATGGCCGCTGGGCGCGGGCGCCACACCGCGCTCTTCGCCTTTCCCCAGAGCGAGGACAGTCCCATCGGCAGGAAGAGGGTCACCAGGATGAACACCAGGCCGAGGATGTAGATCCAACCGCTCGGCCAGCTCGATCCGAGGCTGGATTGCCCCCAGCCGATCGCCATGGCTCCGAGGGCTGGACCGAACAGCGACGCTCGTCCCCCGAGCGCCACGCCGGCGATCATCAGGATCGACGCGGAAGCGCCGATCTCTGCCGGGGTGATGATGCCGACGATGGGAACGAACATCGCTCCCGCGATACTGGCCATGACGGCGGCGACCACATACGCGACCAGTTTGATGTTGGCGGGGTCGTAGCCGAGGAATCGGACGCGCTCTTCGGCGTCGCGGGTGGCGA
>CAYZEL010000013.1:0-26922 GCA_964477515.1 uncultured Microbacterium sp. | reverse complement strand
GGTGGCACGGGGCGAGCCGGGGGGGCGTGGGGGGGGGGAGGGGGGGGGGTGGAGGGGGCCGTGCGGGGCGGAGGCGGGGGTTCGGTGAGGGCGGGGCAAACGGGGGACGAGACGGGGGGGTCATTGGCGCCCCCGGGGGGCTTTGCCCGGGCGTGAGGGCGGCGAGAGCACCGGTGGCACGGCGACCACGGCAAGCAACAGGGCTACCGCGGCGAGCATCGCGGACTGCTGCCAGCCCCAGCCGCCGTCTTCCACGGTGAACGGCGATGATGCCGCGACACCCGTGAACGCGGCATCTCCACCTGAGATGAGGTTGCCTTCGGCGTCGTACACCGCTGCGGCGCCCCCGCCGCCCGCGGCAGCAGCCGTACCCCCGGCCGCTGCCCCACCGGCCGCGCCGGCCCCGGTGGTGGCGGCTCCGCCACCGCCCGTGCCGGTGGTCGGAGTGTCAGCAGGCGCGCCCGCCGTGCCCGTCGTGCACTGGTTCGCCCCGCGCTTGTCACAGTCGGCCGGCTGCGCAGCCGTCAACGCGAGCTGATTGTTGTTCGGCGAGTCACCCGGCTTGAAGGTCGGGTTGCGGCACGTGTTCGGATCGGTGACCGCTGCGGCTCCGGGTATCCGCTTGATCTGCTCGAAGCCCGCCAGCACCAGGTTCATCGGCAGGGGCGAGTAGCCCAGGTCTTTCGCCTGCTGCTGGCCCTCGCACAGCATGTAGCTCGCGAACGTGCTGAGGGTCGGCCCCTTGGCGAGGCTGAAGGTGCCGCCGACCTCCGTCGGAACGATCATGTACGAGTAGCTCGAGAGCGGGTAAGTGCGCGGATCGGGGTTGTTGAAGACGCCGTCGAGGATCTGCGTAAGGTAGTCGGGCGAAGCCGGGTCGGTGTTGATCTGCGCTTGCAGCAGGGCCACCGCAACCGAGTCTGCTGTCGGCTCGACGTAGTAGTCGGCGCTGTTCAGCACCTTCGCGACCGGAAAGCCGGACTCCAGAGCATAGGAGTACTCGACGTACGTGATCGATCCCTCGCCGTAGCCCTGGCTCACGTATCCCGCGACTCCCGACGAGCCGCTCTGCGCCTTGCCGTTCGCGGGGGTGGGAAACTGCGAGCGCATCCCGGCCGTCCACAGGTCGCTGTGCTGTTTCGACATCCACAGCGAGAACTGAGCGGACGATCCCGAGCCGTCCGAGCGCACGACCGGCACGATGGCCTTGTCTGGCATCGCGAGGCCGGGGTTGTCGGCCTGGATCTCGGGGTTGTTCCAGTTGGTGATCGCACCGGTGAATATCTTGGTGATCACCGCGCCCGACAGGCGCAGGTTCGTCACACGCTTGCCGCCGATGTTGAGGTTGTACATGAAGGAGGTACCACCGGCCACGATCGGCATGTACGCGTAGCCTCGCGGCGGAACCTCGGGCGCAGATCCGTCTTCGGGGCGCAGCTGGAACGGAATCTCGCTGATCGCGTAGTCGAGTTTGCCGTCGATGTACGACCGACGGCCCGTCGACGAGCCGACCCCGTCGTAGTTCACGGTCATGCCGTAGTTGGAGGCGACGTTTCGCCGCCACTGATCGAGCGCGTTCTGCGACCACGTGGATCCGGCGCCGGTGATGACTTCGTAGGTGACCGCGTGCGCGGGCATCGCGATGCCCACCACGATCAACAGCGCACCGAACGCAGCGACCAGGCCTGTGCGACGGCGTTTCAACGAACTCACGGGGATTCCTCCTGGATGTGGCCGGGTGCCGGGTTTGCGGCGCCCGGCTGGGTAGCGGCACGCTCGAATGCGAAGCCGCCATAGCCTGTCGTCTCGATGTGGTGCGCCCTCGACCGCTGTTCGAAGCGAGCGAGGTCGTCCTGCGACCGAGCCAGCGCCGCCCGGCGACGGCGCGGCGAGAGGTCGCCGGGTGCACCGCCGCCCAGCACGCGAGCGATTGCGAAAAGTGTCAGGACGAGCAGCATGAGCACCGCCGCGGTTCCGAATCCGCGCGCGACGATGTTCGGCTCCGGAGACTTCACGAAGTCGAACACCTGCAGCGGCAACGACACCATCGGCCCGTGGAACGGGTCGAGGTTCATCTGAGAGGTCATTCCCGAGGTCAACAGAACCGGCGATGTCTCGCCGATACCGCGGGCGGTGGCCAGAATCACAGCCGTGACCAGGCCGGATCGGGCGGTGGGTAGAACAACGTGCCAGATGGTGCGCCAGTTCGACGCACCGAGCGCGTAGGAGGCTTCGCGCAGGTTTCCTGCGACCAGGCGCAGCACCACATCCGACGCACGGATCATGATCGGCAGCATCATCACGGTGATGGCGAGTGCCGCGGCGAATCCGGACTTCTGCGCCCCCAGGCCGATGATGAGCGCCGAGTAGATGAACAGGCCGGCCACGATCGAGGGCAGCGCGGTCATGGCATCGACGATCGTGCGGACGAACCGGGCGAACCGTCCACCCACCTCGTTGAGGAACAGTGCGCTGACGATTCCGAGCGGAATGGAGATCGCCAGGGCGATACCGATCTGGATGAGGGTTCCCACGATCGCGTGCGCGACGCCACCCACGTCGAGGTCGTCCAGCGGCCCGGCGAACTGCATCGTCTGGAAGAAGAAGTTCAGGTTCGTGAGCGCCGGCCAGCCGCGGATGATGGTGAAGGCCACGACGAACGACAGGATGCCGATCAGGACGACTCCGGCGCTGATCAGCACGACCGTCATGACGCGGTCGACGACTTCGCGCCCGCCCGCACTGGTGCTCACAAGGAGGGCGTAGAGCGCGATGAAGGCCAGGAAGGCGACGGCGATGAATCCGATCACGCCGCTCAACGGCGCGATCCACCCGAACAGCAACGCGGCGATCGCCAGGCCACCGGCGAGCGCGCCGAGCAGCGCATATCGGTCGTCCAGGCGCGCCGAGCGCAGCCTACGCCGCTCGCCGACTTCGGTATCGTCGCGGTTCGGAATGAACGTCCCGGCGCCGGGGCGCACGGCCGTACCGTCGAGGGCCGAGTCGTCGACGGCGGATGCTGCGGCATCCGTCACTTCTACCGTGATCGTCATCATGCCTCGCTTTCGGCGCCCGAGCGCGATCGGGCGACGATCGACGAGGCGGTGAAGTTGATGGCGAGGGTGATGAGGAACAGGACGAGTCCTGCTGCCATCAACGCCGACAGGGCGAACTGGCTCGCCTCGCCGTAGCGGAGCGCGATGAGCGCCGAAACGGAATTGCCGCCGGTCTTGAGGACCTGCCAGTTGATGGCGAAGATCGGCGAGATGATCATGTAAACCGCGATGGTTTCGCCGAGCGCGCGACCGAGGCCGAGCATGGTGCCGCCGATGATTCCTCCGCGGCCGAACGGCAGCACGACCGCGCGGACCATGCCCCAGCGGGTCGAACCCAGGGCGTACGCCGCCTCACGCTCGCCGGCGGGCGCCTGCATGAACCCCTCGCGCATGATCGAGGTCTGGGTGGGGACGACCATCAGTGCGACGACGAAACCGGCGATGAACGCCGACGAGGTGAAGGCCGACGCATCGGTCAGCGCGTTGCCCTCGGCATCCGTTACGGCGAAGACGGGAATCCAGCCGAAGTACGTCGAGATCCATCTCGACACCGGGATGATCGCCGCCTGCAGAAAGAAAACCCCCCAGAGTCCGAACACGACGCTGGGAACGGCCGCCATGAGGTCGACGAGCGTGATGGCCCACTTCTTGAGCCGCCCGCGCAGCACCTCGGAGATGAGCAGGGACGTGCCGAGCGCGAGCGGCACGGACACGCACATCGCGATGACGGCAATCGTGATGGTGCCGAAGAGCACCGCTGCGATGCCGAATTCCCCGGTCTCGGGCGACCATGCCTGAGTGGTGAGGAAGCTCAAGCCCACCCCGTTGGGCGGCAGGATCGCCTGGCCCGCGCGCAGTGCGAGGAACACGCCCACCGCGAGCATGATCCCCACGGTGATCCCGCCCGCGGCGAAGGCGACCCGCCGGAACACCACGTCGGCCGCGGACGGCTTCGACGCCAACGATCGAGCCTGCGGAGGGGCTTCCGACGGATCGTGCAGCAGCGCAGGCAGGATCGTCGTCGGCTCTTGCATCAGCACCGCCGTCGCGACGGTGTCGAAGTCGGGGCCCGTAGACGGATCCGACGAAGCGGTGAACGGGGGCGCTGAGTCGGTCGACGTGTCGTCGCTCATGCCGACATCTCACGGCGCGGCGAAACAGCCATCGTTCTCCTCGGGGTGCGGGCTGACAGCGAGGGACGGGTGGGCCCCCACAGCCTCGGGTCAGCGTGAGGGGTGGAGATGAACGCGGGGCGTCCGACCGGCGAAGGAGGACTGGACCGGTTCTGGAGAACGGATGAGGCAGCCATGTCAGCCGGCCGGTTCCGTCGTGGGAGTGGGCGTCGGCACGGGATCCGTCCGGGTCGGTGTGGGCGTCGGACCGGTGAAGACGAGCTCGAGCACGCTCGCCTGCTCCCCCACCGCGATCCGGGAACCCGGTACGGGGTCGGTGCCCACGATCCGACCAGGCTGATCTGCGCCCGAGGCCGAACGATGAGCGACTCCCGGCACGAACCCGGCTGCCTGCACAATGGCCAGCGCGGCGTCTCGGGTCAGGCCCGCGACATCCGGAACCGTGTTGAATCCCGACGCGACGAGCAGCGCCACCGGTCCACGCTTCGGCACGGAATCACCCGCTGCGGGCCGCGACTCCAGAACCGTGTCGAGCAGGAACGCAGAATCGACGTAGGAGATCTCGCCGACGGTCAACCCGGCATCGCTGAGCGCGCGCACGGCCTCGGCGACACTCTGGCGCCCCAGGTCGGGGACGATCGTCAGCTCGACGAGGGGCTCTGGGCTCGGCTCCGCCGTCACGGGTCGTGTAGTGGGTTGCGCGGGCGGTGTCGATTCCGGCGAGGGAGCGGACGAGGGTGCTGCTTCGACGGATGCCGGAGCGACCGTCGTTGCGGCGACCCCGATGCCGATCACGGCCAGAATGGCTGCGGTCACTGTGAGAAAGACCGCTCCCGCGCGGGGTCGGCCTCGATGAGACCGCCGACGCCACGCCGCGGCGGCGAGGTCTGCTGTCGCGGTCGCGCGCGCGGGAACCATGGTGATCCCGAGCACTCGCGTCACCTCCTCGCCCGTCTGATGCGCGTCGTCGCTCGCTGAGCGCGCCGCGTCCGGTGCGGTCGAGGTCGGACCGATAGCCAGGATCTCGGCTCGCATCGCCTCCGCCGACGCGAATCGTTCGCCCGGATCTTTCAGCATCGCCCGGACCACCACACGGTCCAGCGCGCGCGGGATGCGCGCGTCGATCGCGGACGGCACGGGCGGTCGCGCGTCCAGGTGCGCACGCATGGTGTCGGCGGCGTTCGCCCGGGGGAACGGGACGCGACCCGTCACGGCGAAGTAGACGACTCCCCCGGTCTGGTAGATGTCGCCGCGCTCATCGACGGGTTCGCCGCGCACCTGCTCCGGCGAGATGTAGTTGACATTGCCGAGCACTCCCGCGCGTCCGGTCGCCTCCACACTCAGCAGGTCATCTGTGCCCATCGCGGTCGCGCCGGCCGCGGCCGCCAGCCCGAAATCGAGCAGGCGCACGCCATCGCGGTCGATCACCTCCGACTTCCCCCGCGCAACCATGATGTTGGCGGGCGAGACATCACGGTGGATCAGCCCGATGGCGTGGGCAGCCTTCAGCGCGCGCAGGACCCCGTCTGCCAGCGCAACGCCTTCGGCGGGCGAGAGCGGTCCGTGGCGCCTGACGTGCTCGGCAAGGCTCGACCCGGCGGCGCGTTCCAGCGCGATCCACGCGACCGGTTCGCCGCCGCTGTCATCGACACCGACGCCGATCACCCCCACGATGTTCGGGTGGCGGAGCGGCTCGGCACGCGCCGCCTCGGCGAGGAAGGCCGAGCGTGCGACCAGTCGCGCCGACAGGTGGGGATGCAGGATCTTGAGTGCGAGAGAATCGCCGGTCCGCGTGTCGACGGCCGCAAAGACGGACGCCGATCCGCCGGTACCGAGAAGCGCGCCGACCAGGTACCTCCCGGCGACGAGACGGGAGCCGTCATCCATCAGCCCGCACGCTCCGCGTAGTCGCTTGCGGCCTGAGTCACGGCGTTCACGTATGAGTCGAGGTGGTTGTAGGCGAAGATCGCCGCGCGCCATGTCTCGGCAGAACTCAGGTCGCCGTAGTGACAGAGGTAGCCGGCAGCCGCGAGGACGGCATCGTCGATCTGCTGGGGATCGCGGATTCCGTCGCCATTGCCGTCGGCGCCCCAGGTCTCCCATGTCGCGGGAATGAACTGCATCGGTCCGACCGCCCGATCGACGTCGTCCTTTCCATCCCAGACGCCGGCGTCGGTATCAGTGATGCGCGCGCTCGATTCGCCCGTGAGGTCGATACCGAAGATGCCTGGGCGAGTGACGCCGTCGACATCGATCGACGATCCGCCATGGGTTCCATGCGCCGACTCGATGCTCCCCAGTGCCGCCAGCGTGTTCCAGCGAACGCCACAGCCGGGGCTCGTTGTGGCCATCGCGAGCTCGGCGCCACCGTATGCCAGCACGGCACGGATCGGGATGCCGGTGGCCGACGCCGTCCGAGTGGCCCACGCACGGTCGACATAGGCCGAATTTCCGAGGTCCCGGTTCGGAATAGCCGCGGCCTGCGGGGATGATACTGAGCCTCCGGCTGGGTCGGCCTCGAGCACGGAACCTGCCGATCCCGTCGCAGAGAGGGGAGGGACGGGATCGGGAGTGGAAGCGACCAGAAACGCCGCAGGATCCGACGAGTGGGTTGCACCGAACACCACCCATGCGCCCAGAGTGGCCAACACCGCAGCCAACGCGATGCTCAGGCCGACGCTGCCACGAGACTGGGGCCGCTGCGTGTGACCCTCGCCTACCTCATCGAGATGCAGCATTTGTACTCATCGACGTAGGTCGCCGGAACCTGGCGGCGGCCGTGCTGGACTCGGCGTCCACCGATACGAGCGCGTTGCGAAACGCCTCGAGGGCACCGGCTGCGGCCACGGCGCCCGTGGACATCGAGCTGTACCACCGGCCGCAGGTCATGATCGGCTTTCCGTTGGCGAGCACGACCCACCCTCGAGACCCGTTGGTCGGTCCGGTGATGTGCTCGATGGTCAGGATGTCGGGCCTGCTCTGGAGTTGCTCGACATGAGCGCGCGCGAGGTCGAACCGCTCGTAGAGGTGGTAGCTGCGTCCGAGTTCGCGGTTGTTGGTCGCGAGGAGTCGCCACAATGTCGATCGATGCCCCCCCGCGGCGGTGAGCCGCTGCTCGGGTGCCGCCCGCCGCGGCGAAGACGCGAGCGTCCCGCGAAATCGTGCCCAGGCGAGCAGCATCGGATCGTCGGGAGACGCGAACTCCCAGAACTTCACACGTTGTTGTATGGCAGCGCGACCAACGCCGCCGGTTTCGATCCTCATTGCTGAAGCCTTTGCTGGCCCCGACGAAGCTCCGGGAGCCATGGATTCGGGAGTGATCCGGGCGGAGCGGCGGCGGCCGTCTGCACCATGCGCCACTCGGGTGACGTCCCCGCTTCTGCCCGGGTACCGACGTGCGTCCGCTTGGTTAGCAGCAGATGTCCGAGCGCGATCAGACCACCTGATCTACGCACCGCCGCGCCGATGACACGCGTACAACCCGAAACGGACACCGACGCGCAACCTCGGGCCCCGATCCTCGCACTCGTGATGCATCTCAGCGTGCCCCGGACCGCGCCGTCGTGGTGCCTCACCCGGAGGTCCGGCGTGCGCGCTCGATCCGTCGCCATCGTTTCGATGCTCGTGGCCGTGTCCCTCCTGGCATCGGGCTGCACGACCGATGCCGCCATCGGCGCTTCGGCAGACCTCGCCCCGTCCGTCGATCTGTGCGCGATCGCGGCCCCTTCCGGCGCGGCATCCGATGCGATCGTCGTCGAGGGCGCGGTCGGGTCACCTGCCTCCGTCACGCTTCCCGTCCCGCTTTCGATCACGGGCACGGAACGAACGGTGATCGTCGAAGGCAGCGGTGAGCAGATCGACGGGCGGAGCCTCATCGACTACGCGGCGACGGTCTTCGATGCCACGACGGGAGCGGAACTGCGCTCGGAGGGGTACGCCGAAACGCCGGTGCTGCCGGTGGCGGCGGGGGCCATCGGGGCGTTCGTCGGCTGCGCGACCGTCGGTTCGCGCCTGGCGATCGCCGTGCCCGCGACCGACAACGAGGGCGCGACCGTCTGGGTGCTCGACGTGCTGGACTCGATGCCGGCTGCGGCGACCGGCGAGCAGCAGAAGCCGGTCGACGGAATGCCTGCGGTGCGCCTCGGTGAGGGCGGTTCCCCGATGATCACGATTCCCGGTCACGGCGCGCCGACCGAGACCGCGGTGGCGGTGTTGAAGAAGGGCGACGGAACCGTCGTCGGAGTCGGCGACACGGTTCTGGTGCAGTACACCGGGGTGCGCTGGTCGGACGGTACGGTGTTCGATTCGAGCTGGAGCAAGGGCGCGCCGACCACACTGGCCACCACACAGGTGATCCCCGGGTACAAGACCGCACTCGAAGGTCAGACCGTCGGGTCGCAGGTGCTCGCCGTCATCCCCCCACGCTTCGCCTACGGCGAGGGGCAGATCAACGAGACAGACCTCGCCGGCGAGACACTCGTGTTCGTGATCGACATTCTCGGCACCACCCCGCCCACGCCGTAGCCGCCCGAGAGTTCAGCCCCCGGCGGCGCCCGAGTCGGTGACGCCCACGTCGGTGCGGTGGAAGTTCTGGAACGAGCGCGAAGCCGTCGGACCCCGCTGCCCCTGGTACCGATTGCCGTAGGGGCCCGAGCCGTAGGGGTTCTCGGTCGGGGACGACAGGCGGAAGAAGCAGAGCTGGCCGATCTTCATGCCGGGCCAGAGCTTGATCGGCAGGGTCGCGACGTTCGAGAGTTCGAGCGTGACGTGCCCCGAGAATCCCGGGTCGATGAAGCCGGCGGTCGAGTGGGTGAGCAGGCCGAGGCGTCCGAGCGACGACTTGCCCTCGAGCCGAGCGGCGACGTCGTCGGGCAGCGAGATGAGTTCGAAGGTGCTGCCCAGCACGAACTCGCCGGGATGCAGAATGAACGGTTCGTCGGGCGCGACCTCGATCAGGTGCGTCAGCTCGGGCTGATCCTCGGCCGGGTCGATGAAGGGGTACTTGTGGTTGTCGAACAGGCGGAAGTAGCGGTCGAGGCGCACGTCGACGCTCGAGGGCTGCACCATCTCCGGGTCGTATGGCTCGAGCCCGATCCGTCGCGCGTCGAGTTCGAGCCTGATGTCACGATCCGAGAGCAGCACGCGCTCAGCCTACCGAGCCGGCCGTGTTCGCAATTCCGTCTGCGCGAAGGGGCCCGGGTGGCCGCACCCCGACATCACGCGACGCTGCGGCATACCAACCCCCCGCAAGCTGCGTCCAGACTGAATTGTGGACCGCGTGAGCACGGCAGCGACCGTTTGCTAGGCTTGCCGGGCGCCGCAAGGCGTTCCGGGGATGTAGTTCAATGGCAGAACTTCAGCTTCCCAAGCTGATAGCGCGGGTTCGATTCCCGTCATCCCCTCCACCATCCCGGTGTGTGGCCGCAGGCCGCGCGGAGGGAATTTCGCACGAATGCCGCAGGAACCGGTCCGCAGCGGAGTGGCCGATTCCCGTCGTCCCCCCAAACGCCGACCCGGTGAACTGCCGCCGAGCACGTGGGTATCCCGCCTGTCAAGCGCGCTCTCTCAAAGTCCAGCGCGCTCTAACCTGAGCGGGTGACTTTCAACGACAACGCCCGTGTGGGTGGCAATCGGGCTCGGCGTCGCGGCAGGGGCGCCGCCATCGCCGGTGGTGGCGTGGTGGGACTCGGAGCGGTCGTCGTGCTCCTGGTGAATCTCTTCACGGGCGCCGACCTCTCGTCACTACTGGGTGGCGGTGGCACGGCTCCGGGCGCCGGCTCGGAAGGGACGGCGATCGAGAGCTGCGAGACGGGACAGGATGCCAACGCCCGCGACGACTGCCGTCTCGCCTCCGCCTCGCTCGCGCTCGACGAGTTCTGGGCCGGCGAATTGGAGGGTTATCGCGCGCCGACGTTGATCATCGTCGATGGCTCCACTCCGACCACCTGTGGCACGGCCTCGAACGCGACGGGCCCGTTCTACTGCCCGCCGGAGGAGACCGTTTATGTCGATCCCACCTTCTTCGGGTTGTTGCGGGACCGGTTCGACGCGTCGGCGGGACCGCTCGCCCAGCTCTACGTCCTCGCCCACGAGTACGGCCATCATGTCCAGGCCCTGACGGGCGTTTTCGATCAGTACCCGAATAATGGCACCGGCCCGGACAGCAACGGCGTCCGCACGGAACTTCAGGCCGACTGCTTCGCCGGCGCGTGGGTCGCAGGCATGACGCGAGCCGACGACGACAACGGCACGCCGTACCTCAAGACGCCCACTGCGGCCCAGATTGCCGACGCACTGAACGCGGCCGCCACGGTCGGCGACGACCACATCCAGCGGGAGTCGGGCGGCACGGTCAACCCCGAAAGCTGGACGCACGGCTCGAGCGAACAGCGCCAACGATGGTTCGACATCGGGTACGACAATGGCGCAGCGGCGTGCGACACGTTCGGCGTCGCCGGCACGCAACTCTGAAGCTCAGAGGTGGGTGAATCCTCGCGTGCGGTGTCCCACCGCGATGGACTCACCGCTCACGGTCCCCGACAGCGGCGAGAGCAGGAACGTGACGAGCCGAGCCGTGTCGGCGGGCGTCGACTGACCGCTCCCGCCCGCGGGCACATCGGGTGAGGGATCGTCCGTCACGATGCCGGGATTCACGACGTTCAGCGTGATCCCCGTTCCGGCCGCCTCATCCGCGAGGTGTTTGGCCGCGATGATCAGGGCGGCGTTCCTGACCGAACCGGCGATGTTCCCGGTCACGTAGGCGTTCTGCCCGCTGATGCCGACGATGCGTCCGTACCCGCGATCGCGCATGTGCCCGAGGGCGGCATTTGCCACCCGAAGGAAGGTGAGCGCCTTTCCGTCGACGGCGTCCCGCACCTGTGCGGGCGCGGAGTTCTTCGACGGATCCATCGTGCGGGCACTCGGCGCGGCCGCGACCACGACGCCGTCCAGCCGACCGTGGGTCTCGATGATCCGTGCGATCCCGGACTCCACCGACGCGTCGTCGGCCGCGTCCATGACGAGGCCGTCGGCAGCACTCCGTGAGGCGGGAACGGCTATGGCGCCCTCCTCCGTCAGCTGTCGCACGACAGCGCTGCCGATGAGACCGTGGCCGCCGACGACGAGGACGACGCGGTCGCGAAGTTGCAGATCCATTCGGCTACCGTATCCCCCGGCTCACACCGAATCGGAGCCGACCGCGGCGAGCATGAGTGCGGCGGGCGCCGAGGTCCGCGACGTACGCGAGGCCTCCCACACCCCACGCGCCCGCGCCCGTTCCGGCTCGGGTAGCTCGTCGATGCGTCGGGCCATGTCGGGAAGTGTGAACGCGGCCAGCGCGCCCTCGCCGTCATCCCGGTGTTCTGATCCGTCGACCGTCGTGACGGTTACCGTGGCGAGTTGCGGGTGACGAGGGCTCCCGTCGCGCCGCGGGCGCGAATGGATCCGCGCCATGACGTCCTCTACGCGAGAGTCCGCCAGCGCAGCGCTGAGGGATGCTTCCGTCAGCACCCGGTGTCCCGTGAGGAGGATCGCCGCGATCGCGAGCGGCCTGCTGAGAAAACCTCCCCCGTCCGCGAACGGACCCGTCGAATTGCATCCCGGATAGTCGTACCCCGCCTGCTCGAGTTCGATGTCGACGCGCGCCACCTCGTCGGGGCCCCATCCGCGACGCTCGCGGAGCATCGCGAAGGACTCGACGGCGAGCTGGTTCGCTCCGCAGGTGGCATGCTCCTTGTGGGTGACGCCGAGCAGGCCATCGACCTCGGGCGCGTCCGCGAGGTGATCGATCGTCCAGTCGGGAACGTAACTCGCGTAGAACCCGGCTTCTCCCTCGATCGCACGGTCAGCGAAGTCGAGGTCCGAGCTCTCGGCGCTTTCGGCGATCCGCGCCGCCGCGACCCCGAGCCGCGCGGCCATCCCGGGTTGGATGCGCCACTCCGCGGACCCCGTGCGCAGCGCCTGCAGCGTGCCTCCCGAAGACCCCAGGGCGAACACGACCGCCGCGGCCGTCCGTCGCTCGTCCAACCCCAGCACCCGCGCCGCCGTCGCCGCAGCCGCAGCCGGTCCGAACATGGCCGTGTTGCGCAGGCCTCGCGCCGCCGTACGCGCGGCCACGGGTGCCGCGAGCGCCGCCATCACGCGGTATCCCGCCGCGATCGCCTGCACGAAGTCCTCCCCGCGGCTCTCGCGCTCCTCACCGAGTGCGAGAGCCGTGGGGACGACGATCGCCCCGGGATGCAGCAGCACGCCCGGGTGGGCGTCGTCCGTCAGGCGCGCATGAATGAGAGTCGCGTTCACGAAGGCGGCGTCCTCTGCCCCCACCCCATGACCCCCGAAGAAGAGCCCGGATGCACCGGCAGGCGCGGACTGCGCAAATCGCAGCATGGCGCGATACGAAGACGACGCCTCGCCGTTCGGGTCGTCGCGCTCATACGCGGACAGACCCAGCGCCTGGACGACCGCATCCGTGACGACGACACGAACCTTGGCGAGTTCCACGTCGTCGAGGCTGCGACGGCTGGCCGCCAGGGACGCGACCTCACCCAGGACGTCGAGTGTGTGGGTCATCGTGTGCCTCCCGGCGGTCATCGGTACAGCGTCTCTGGAGATAATGGATTCCGTGTCAGCGACCACGCATGATCCCGACTCGCGCACGCCGCGGAGTCCCTGGGGCGCACCGGGACCGCGGCGACTGATCTGGGAGGTGAAGCCGAGCCTCATCGCGTACCTGCGGGCGGTGCCCGACGGGGTCATCTCCGGCCCGCTCACGGAAGCCGGCTTCGCGTTCGACGCGTCGTGCGACGACACGGGCGAGATCCTCAGCCACGGACGGATTCGCCTCACGGCGCACGCGGGAGAACTGGACATCGTGATCGGCGATCTCCGCGTCGTTCACGACGGGCAGACGGGCGCCCTGTCTGCGCTCACGGCCCCCGACTCGGAGGAACGCCGCGACATCGCTCGCCTCGGACCCGTCGACCACCATGGCGAGGCCGCCACGATCGCCGACGTGGCCCTCACCCACGACGGCGCGGCGCTGTTCCAGGGCAACTACGCGCCGTACACGAGGATGGCGCCGTTGACCATCACCCGTTCGGGCTCGGCCGCGAAGACCGGTCGTTAGGCCCCGCACGAGGGCCGATCCGTCAGCCGGTCGGTTCGGCGACCGCTGAGCTACGTGCGCGGATGTGTACGCCATTGTCCGCTTCCAACGGTCGGATGATCTCGGTGTGGTCCGCGTCGGGCTCGATCTGAGCGGCCAGGCGCACCCACCAATCTTGAACCGCCCTCCCGATCGGCGCGTCCATACCCATCTCTTCGGCGAGGTTCGTCGCGATTCCGATGTCCTTGGCGAGGAGGGCGGACGAGAAGCCCGAGTCGAACGCGCCGGTGAGCACGAAGCGGGGCATCTTGTTGTCGGTCGATCCACTCCGACCGCTCGACACGTTGATCGCGGCGTTCAGCACCTCCGGTTCGATCCCGAACCGGGCGCCCACGACCAGCGCCTCGTTCGTCGCCAGCAGGTGCGTCGCGGACAGGAGGTTGTTCAGCGCCTTGGCCGCGTGACCCGCCCCCGTGGCGCCGACGTGGATGACCCGCGCGCCGAGGTGCTCCAACAGGGGACGGGCGCGCTCGAGGGCGGCGTCGTCACCGCCCACCATGATCGTCAGGGTGCCCGCTCGCGCCCCGGTCACACCGCCCGAGACCGGCGCATCCATGAGCGTGATCCCCGACTCCGCGAGGGACGCACCGAGCGCGCGCGTCCGGCCGGGAGACGACGAACTCATATCGATCACGAAGTCGCAGGCCCGCTCCGCGCGAGGGACGCGAATGATGTCGGCAGCCACCGGATCGACGACGTGACTTCCGGGGAGCAGCATGACGATCGTGGACGCGATCCGCGCGAGCGCGTCCACGCTCTCGGTCGTCGCGATTCCGGCCGCGTGGGCAGCCGCGCACGCACTGTCGTCCCGGTCGTAGCCGCGGACGTCGTAACCGGCCGCGCGCAGACGGGTCGCCATGGGCAGACCCATGTTGCCGAGTCCGATCACGCCGATCACCGGGGCGCCCGGTTCCGGCTGATTCTGGTCGGACATCAGCGTGCTCCTTCTCGGATCGAAACGATCACTGATCGACTCCGCGGATGAGGCGGGCGACATGACCGCGGATGTGGACGAACTGGGGATCTTCCTTGGTCGCGATCTGATCGCGGGGCATGGGCAGGTCGACCACGATGTCCTCCACCAGGGTCGCCGGCGGGCGGCTGAGCACCAGGACGCGGTTGGCGAGGTAGACGCTCTCGTCGATGTCGTGCGTGACGAACAGAATCGTCATCCCGAACTCCGCGCGAAGGAGCAGAACCAGGTCCTCGAGATCCGACCGGGTCTGTGCGTCGACGGACGCGAACGGCTCGTCCATCAGCATCAGACGCGGGCGGTAGGCGAGAGCTCGCGCGATGGCGACGCGCTGCTGCATGCCTCCCGAGAGCTGCCACGGGTACTTGTCCTCGTGGCCGGACAGCCCGACGGCTTCCAGGCTCTGCTGGGCGATGTCGCGGCGCTCGCTCTTGCTGCCCACGCGATCGTTGAGCGGGAACAGCACGTTCTTGCGGATCGACTGCCAGGGCAGCAGAGATCGGCTGTAGTCCTGGAAGACCATGGCCATGCCGTCGGGAACGCCCGTGACCCGCTCGCCCTGCAGGCTCACCGAGCCTGACGTCGGTGCCAGCAGGCCCGACAGGATGCGGAGCATGGTCGTCTTACCCGCGCCCGATGGTCCGACGATGGAGACGAGCTCGCCTTCGTTGACGACGAACGAGAGGTCGTCGATCGCGGTGTAGGCCGTCTGGCCGGTCTGATACACGTGGTGGATGTGGTCCACCTCGAGGATCGGTCTCGGCGTCGAGGCTGCCTTGTCGGCGGTCATCGCCTGGTTCCCTTCGGTTGTCGACATCGTCATCATCCACCTACCCTTGCCAGTCGATCCCACGCGAGCACGCGGCGCTCCACGGCCTCCATGACCGTGTTGAACACGAATCCGATGAGCGCGAGCACGACCATCCAGGCCCACAGATCACCCATCCGGAATTGCGTCTGCGCGATCACCAGCCGATATCCGATGCCGTTCGAGGCGAGCATCAGTTCCGAGACGATCGCGGACAGCAGCGCAACCGTGATGGCGATGCGCAGACCGGCGAAGATCTTCGGGAGAGCGGCCGGCAGCATCACACGGAAGAAGACCTTGAGGACGGGGACCCGGAACGTCTTGCACATGTCCAGGACCGTGCCGTGGATCGTGGAGACACCCGCGGCGGTGTTGATGAGGACGAACCACATCACCGTGTACGCGATGAACGCGAGGCGCATGCCGTCTTCACCACCGAAGATGATGATGAACAGGGGCAGCGTTGCGGTCGCCGGGATCGAACGGAGGAACTCGACGATCGGGTTGGTGAGGTCACGGATGACCATCGAACGACCGATGACCGTTCCGGCGATGATTCCGACGATCGACCCCAGGGCGAAGCCCAGCAGAGCGCGTGAGACGGTGCCCGCGATGTCCACGGTCACAGCGGGGGTGAGGAAGAGCGTGTCGGGCGAACCCGAGAACAGGAGCGCGACACCGGCGTCCCAGATCCGGCTCGGCGGCGGGAAGAAGAGGGACGGCCACGTCGTGGCCACCCATTCCCAGACGAGCACGAGCGCGACGACGGGCAGGACGGCGTAGGCGAGCGACACGGCGGCCTTGCGCCAGCGGTTCTCGCCGGCTCGACGCATCCGCGTGACGATGGCCGTGGTGTCCTCTGCGATGGCCATCAGGCACCCCCTCTTGTCCGGCTCCAGGCGAAGTAGCGACGTTCGAGCCAGCCGAGCAGCAAGTTGACCGCGAGACCGAGCAGACCCGCGACGAGGATGCCTGCGTAGACGAGTTCGACCTGGTCACCCAGGCCGCGCATCCGTCCGATGAAGGACCCGAGCCCACTCGTACCGCCCGCGATGAGTTCGATGGTGATGATGACGATCAACACGATCGACGACGAGATGCGGACTCCCGTCGCGATCATGGGGCCCGCGCTGGGGACCACGATGCGGCGGGTGATCGCGAACGGACTGAGGCCGAAGCTCTTGCCCATCTCCTTCGCCTTGGGGTCGGTGCCGTGCACCCCGTAGATCGTGTTGAACAGGATCGGCCAGACGGCCGCGTAGACGGCGATGACGAGCTTCATCTCCAGACCCTGGCCGAGCACCAGGATCACCAGCGGGATGAGCGCGACCGGCGGCATGGGGCGGATCAGCTCGATGAGCGATCGCGAGGCGCGGTACCCGACATTCGAGAGCCCGAGCGCGACGCCCAGCGGGACGGCGACGAGGATCGAGATGGCGAGCCCGAAGAACCAGGTCGCGATCGTCGACCAGACGTCGCCGAGGAAGACCGGGTCTCCGAACAGTCCGACCATCGCGACGACGACCGACGAGAACGGAGGGAGGAACTTCTCGTTGACGAGCCCGAGTCGGCTGACGATCTCGAGGATCGCCACGAGGATGAGCATGCCGACGAGGCCGAGCACGAGGCGGCGTCCGCTGCCCCGGCCCCCGGAACCGCCGCGTCCCCTTCGCCGCGCGGCGCGGGCGGGACGCGTGTCGATGGCGGGCTGATCGCGGGTCGCGATGGCCATATCGACTCCTCTCGTGATGTCACCGCGCGCCATATCTCGGCGCTCGGGGGAAAATCGCCGGCCCGGGCTCGGGTGCCCGGGCCGGCGATCGGTCAGCAGTTGTCGGGCAGCGGGATCGTGATCGTGGAGATGTCGAAGTCCTCGTCGATCCAGCCCATCTCGGACATGATGTCGGGGATGATCTGCGCGGGCTTGTTGGCCGCGGGGAAGATGAACTTCTTGTCGTCGGCGATCGCCTGGTCGCTGAAACCGAACTCACGGAGTGCGGCCTCGTAGGCGTCCTGGTCTTCGTTCACGGCCTGCTGACCCTTGACCACGACGGCGCACTGGAAAGCAGCGACCGTGTTCGGGTTCTCGCGAGCCCAGCGCCCGTTGGCGAGCCACTGCGAGTCGGGGAACTCGGCGAACATTCCGTCGCCGAGGTCGAGGAGCGTCTCGGTGCTGAGTTCGTTCTTCAGCTGCAGTTGCGAGGGACCGATGACGGTGACCGCGTCCACGGTTCCCTGCTCGAGCGCGGCGGGCATCTCGTTCCAGCCGAGGCTTACGAACTCGACCTTCGAAGGGTCGGCACCTTCCGCGAGCATCGCGCTGGCGATGCGACCCTGGTGACCGCTGTTCAGCCCCACGACGGCGACCTTCTTGCCTTCGAGGTCGGCGACCGAGTCGATGCCGGAGTCGGGGCGCACCTCGACGGTCTGACCGCCGGGAACGCCGCGGATCAGCTCGCCGATGACGACGAGGTCGGCCCCCTCCATCACCGCGGGTACGGAGAAGAATCCGTTGACCTGACCGATCGGCACGTCGCCCGAGGTGATCTGGGCGAGCCTCGCCGGAGCGTTCCCGGCGGGCTGGAGCGTGACGTCGATCCCGTACTCCTCGGTGAATCCCTCGGAGGTCGCGAGCGAGAGCTGGGTGGTCGCCGCGTTCGGGTACCCGGCGACGGAGAACTCCTTGACCTCGGGGGCGGTCGGGTCGACAGACGCAGGGGTCGAGGCAGTGGCTCCGGGCGTGGAGCCGCCGCAGGCGGACAGGGCGAGGGCACCGGCGGCCAGGACCGCGAGTGCCATGGCCGCCCGGGCGGGACGGCGTGAATTGATGGACATCATTGTCGTGCCTCTCATCGGATGCTGGACGCGAACCGCGTTGCTATCAGATTATATGCTGTCGGGTGTCTTACAGGTCAAGCCTCGATTGCGTCGCATCCGAACGCCGTCCGGAGGCGGCGCTGGCGCTCGGCCACGCGCGGCCACTGCTCGGGGTGGGTGATCAGGATCTGCCTGTCGGTGCGGATCCCCTCGATCACGAGCTCCCCGACCTGCTCGGGCGTGCGCCAGCGGATCTCGGCGGGGGGCGCCGCCGGGCGGTAGTCGCCGAACCCGCTATCCGTCGCCGGGCGGAGCGCAGCCGACGTCTCGGCGATGTTCGTGCGGACGTTCGCCGGCACGAGCAGACTCACCCCGACCGGCGTCCCCTCGAGTTCCGCGACGAGCGCGTCCGTCAGCGCGGCGACGGCAGCCTTCGACGCAGCGTAGGCACCGAGACCGGCGATCGGATCGAGCGCCGACATGGACGCGGTGTTGACGATATGCGCGGGCGTGCCCCGTTCGAGCATCCCGGGGAGGAAGGCGTCGATCCCGTGGATCACCCCCATCAGATTCACGTCGAGGATCCAGCGCCAGTCCTTCAACGTGGTGTCGATGATCGATGCCGCGGGGCCGACCCCCGCGTTGTTGACCAGGACGTCGATCCCGCTGTGCCGCTCGGTGAGTCGTGCGGCGAGCGCGCGCAGTGCATCCGCATCGGTCACGTCCAGTGCATGGACCCCGATGGGGAGCTGGGCGGCCGCTTCCTCGAGTCGGCGCGGGTCGAGGTCGACGACCTCGACCCGTAGTCCTTGGGCATGGAGCGCCTGCGTGATGCCCCATCCGATTCCCGAGGCACCTCCCGTGACAACTGCGACGCCTCCCGGTGTCAGCACCGTCATGAGCGCGACCCGCCGCTCTCCGCGTCGGCCGCGGCATCGAGGCGAACAAGCAGTTTCGCGCTGTTCGCTCCTCGGAAGAGCTTGCCGAGCTGATCGGGGGCCGTCCCCAAGCCATCCGTCATGTCCGCGGCGTGACGGATCACGCCCTCGCGAAGCAATCCGCGCAGGTGGGCGTAGTACTCGTCCCGCTTGTGCCAGTAGTGCGCCGCCAGGAAGCCCTCTATGCGCAGATGCCGCACCAGCACCCGGAACATGTTCCGCACGCCCGGCGCGTCCGGGTCGTCGTAATCCGCCATGAGCCCGCACACCGCGATCCGACCGCCCGCCCGCATCGCCAGGAGGGCCGCGTCGAGTGTCGCCCCGCCGACGTTGTCGAAGTAGACGTCCACGCCCTCCGGGGCGGCCTCGCTGATGGCAGCGGCGAGATCGTCGGTGTTCTTGTAGTCCACCACCGCGTCGGCACCGAAACCCTCGACCATCGCGCACTTGTCCGGCCCGCCCGCGATGCCGACCACGCGACATCCGGCGGCCTTGGCTATTCCGACGGCGACGCGCCCGGTCGCCCCGGCCGCGGCCGAGATCAGCACCGTCTCGCCGGAGCGGATGCGCGCAACTTCGTGGAGCCCGACCATCGCCGCGACACCGATGTGACTGAAGATCGTGAGGTGCGCCTCGAGCGGTTCGTCGTCGTGCAGGTCCACCGGGCGCATGCGCGATGCGGGTATGACGGCGCGCTCCTGCCACGGCACGACGCCGGCCAGCAGGTCGCCGACCGAGATCCCCTCCGCCTGCGAGCCGACCACGCGCACGATCGCCTCCCCCATCATGGGCGCACCCACCGAGAGCCCGTGCCCGACCTTGTCGACGAGTGTGTTGACGGGCTCGAGTTTGAGCCAGTTGCGGTTGGTCGGATCGATCGAGAGATAGAGGACCTCGACGAGAACTTCACCCGCCTGGGGTTCAGGGAGGAGCGTCGTGCCGAGCTCGAGAACGTCGGGCGCGTACTCTCCGCGAGCGGGTCTCGTCACCGTCAGAACGGCAGTCGAGGACGCCACGGCGGCGTCGATGCTGGGGGGGATGGTGTTGGCGGTCATGGGGCTCTCCTGGTGCGACCCTCGCGGGTGTTGGTGTGGGGCAGCGGACTCACGACGCTCGCGTGGGCGCGCAGCGGCCCCGTGAGTGGCGTGAACCGCTCGAGGACTCCCGGCTCGTGACCGGCGAGGACGACGGAATCGCGACGCGCGCGGATACTCCCGAACGTCGCGTATGACGCTTCGAGGTTGGTCATGTGACGAAACGGCATGTCGCGCTCGATCTCCTCATCGAAGTGCGCCGCGTCGGATGCGAGGAGCACAGCGCCGTCGAGTGTCGCGACCTCCACCATCAGGAGCCCCGGCGTGTGCCCGGCTCCCGGTACGAGCCGCACCCCGGGGGCGAGGTCCACTTCCGAGGTGGCCAGATCCAGCCGCCCCTCCGCGTGAACATTCGCGAGCGCCGCGAGGTCGTCCTCGTCGATGAGGTGACGGAACAGCAGCGGTGCGGATGCATCGCCCGCCCAGAACCCGTACTCCTGCTGCGACATGGTGAAGCGCGCTCGTGGGAAGGCCGCCACATGGCCCGTGTGATCCCAGTGCGCGTGGGTGATGACGATGTCGCCCGTGAACGTCGCGGGCTCTATCTCCAACTGCCGCCAGATCTCCATCGGATCGCACAGCACGTCTCGGCCCCTCTGCTGCGCCGCACGGGCCGAGTAGCCGAGATCGATCAGGATCGTGCGCGCTTCGTTGCGCACGATCCAGAAGTAATAGTCGATGCGCATGGGCGCATCGGCCTGACCGTAGTCGTCGTAGTTCAGGTACAGCTGCGATCGGCTGCTCTCGCGGGTGCCGTGGCGGACGATGACGACCTCGTAGATGTCATCACGGCGCGCCACCGTCGGCTCGGGTTCCACTCCTCCACGATAGCGGAAGCTGTCTGCTAGCTGAATGGTCGAGGCGGGACCGGTCCGGATCGCGGGGCGCGAGAGGGCTAGAGAGCCGGGCGGGAGCGCGCCATCGCCTCACCGGCACGCCGGACGTGTTCCACCGCCGCCTGTCGGGCGCCCTCGGCGTCAGCAGTCGAGATGCGCTCGAAGATCTGCTCGAACTCGTCGAGGGATGCCGCGGCGCGGCCGGGCACGGCGAGCGTCGTCGCCCGCAACTGCGCGATGCGCACCTGCATTCCCTGCACTGTCCGCTCGAGGAAGGGATTCCCCGAGCCTTCGAAGAGGACGCGGTAGAAGTCGGCCTGCGCGTCGAGGATCTGCTTGCTCGACTTCTCGCCGCGGATCGCTGTCGCCAGTTCGCCGAGGGCCGACCGAAGCGCGTCGCTCTGCTCGGGCGTGGCACGCTCCGTGAAGAGTCGCGCGGCCAGTCCTTCGAGCTCAGCGCGCACCTCGTACACCTGCGCCGCTTCTTCGGCGGAGATGACGCGCACGATCGTCCCGCGGCCGTTCTGCGACTCGACCAGCCCCTCCGCCTCCAACTGGCGCAGAGCCTCGCGCACGGAGGGTCGGCTCGCCTGAGTCAGCTCGCAGAGGTTTCTCTCCACGAGGAGCTGACCGGGAGCGAATTCGAGGCTGACTATCGCGGAGCGGAGAATTCCGGCGATCTGGTCACGAATAGGCGGGTGGCGAGTGACGGCCATGTTGGACATTCGGGCTCTCTTCCCTCGGACCGAGATGCCTGAAGGCTATCAAGCTCCGGCACCCTCGTCAGACAGCCTGTCACCTTACGGGACTTCGATTGCGAATATTGTTGTAAGACAGCATGATAGCTAGCGGACCGTCGACGAGGGCGGTCCCGATCGAGGAGCGACAATGACGAGCACCGACACCCACGCCCAGACCTACGAGGCCGGCCTCGGCATCCGACGCGAGGTGATCGGTGCCGACTACGTCGAACGCTCGCTGGCCGCGGCGACCGACTTCACCCGCCCGATCCAGGAGCTCGTGACCGAGTATTGCTGGGGAACGGTCTGGTCGCGAGAGGGCCTCGGCCGACGGGAACGGTCGATGATCAACCTGGCGATGCTCACCGCGCTCAATCGCGGACACGAGTTCGCCGTCCATGTGCGCGGCGCCCTCCGGAACGGCGTGAGCGTGGAAGAAATCCGCGAGGTGCTGATGCAGACCGCGATCTACGTCGGAGTACCCGCGGCCCTCGAGTCCTTCCGCATCGCGGCCGAAGCGATCACCGCTTACGAGGCCGAGACCGCCGCCGACTCCTAGAAACGTCCAGAATCGATCAGGTGCACCACATGATGACTCACCCCCTCCCCGACGACGTGAACGCGAGCCGCCTCGAGGCGATCACCGCGGCCGTACGAGCCGATATCGAATCGGGGCTCTACTACGGAGCCTCCATCAAGGTGGCGCGGCACGGAACGATCGTGCTCGACATCACCGAGGGCTCGTCCGACGGGAAGGGCACTCGGCCCATCGTCGAAGACTCCGTCTTCAGCATCTTCTCCATCACCAAGGCGTTCGTGAACGTCCTCGTGCTGCGCTGGGTCGAGCTCGGGCGCCTCGCGCTGACCACCAAGATGGTCGACGTCATCCCCGAGTTCGCGGGTGAGCCGCGCGACCGCGCCACGATCTTCCACTTCCTCACCCATACGACGGGCTTGCCGGGTGTGTGGGAGCCCGCGCCCGACCTCCTCCTGGACGTGCTGGAAGAGACGGTCGGTCATGTCGTCCGACTCGTCCACGGCGTCGTCGAGCCGGGCACGCGGTGCGACTACTCACCGATGGCCAACCACGCGCTCCTGGCTGCCGCCCTCGTGCGGACCGACCCGGCGGGGCGAGACATCGCGACGATCATGCGCGAGGAGCTGTTCGATCCCCTCGGGATGAGCGACACGGCCCTGGGAATCAAGTCCTGGATGCGTGAACGCCACATCGAGCCCGAGATGCGCGGAGTCGTGCCGATTCGCTCACTGTCGCGCACCACGCCCGGGGACTTCGGACTGCATCTGGCCGAGTCGAACGAGTCCGCCTGGGCCGGGGGCGCGTCGACGGCGGCCGACCTGCTGCGTTTCGCCGAGATGCTCCGCCGCGAGGGCGCCTCCCCCGACGGGTCGATCATCTCCCCCACGACGGTGCGCCGCGCGCGCACGAACTGGACCGGCGACATGCCGAACGAGCTGTACCGAGTCGTCGCGCTCCGAGCCGGCTACGAGGTGCCGCCCGCCTATCTCGGGCTCGGGTTCAACGTGCGCGGCGAGCGCATGGTCAACACACAGTTGGGGACGCTCACGTCACCGCAGACGTTCGGGAACTACGGCGCGGGCAGTGCCCTGTACTGGGTCGACCCCGAACTCGATGTGACGTTCGTGGGTCTGACCGCCGGCCTCTTGCCGCAGGCGGCGAACATCGCCCGCTTCCAGCGTCTTTCCGATATGGTCGTCGGCGCGATGCGCTGACGACCGCCGAACGCACGGACGACGGCCCGCCACGTATCGTGGCGGGCCGTCGCTGTCATGCGTCGATCGCGACCTCGGCGGACTGCGCACGCGAGACACAGAGCATCATCGACTCGTTCGCTCGCCGCTCGGCCGGAGTCAGGATCGCGTCTCGGTGATCCACGACCCCGGCGATGACGCGCGCCTCGCACGACCCGCACGTGCCCTCGCGGCACGAGTACGGCCACGACACCCCGGCCCCGAGAACCGCGTCGAGAGCCGAGACCTCGGCGGGCACGTCGATCGTCTTGCCCGACCCCGTGAGGACCAACCGGAAGGGGCGTCGCGGCGCATCCAGGGCCGCACGGTCCGGTTCGAAGCGTTCGAAGTGGATCGCGTCACCCGGCCAGGTCGAGTCGCCGATCGCGGCGAGCAGACCGGCCGGGCCGCACGCGTACAGCAGGCTGCCCGCTCGATAGAGGCCCACGATGTCCTGGACGGGCGGACGGCCCGTCTCGCCCGTGTTCACGAGGGTCAGACGTTCGGGGGGCAGATCGGCCAGCTCATCGCGGAACGCGTGCCCCTCGGCCGACCGGGCGAGGTAGACGAGGGTCCAGTCGATCCCGCGAGCCTGCGCCTCGCGGACCATCGGCAGGATGGCGGTGATCCCGATCCCCCCGGCGACGAACCGGTAGGCCGTCGCCGGCGCCAGGCCGAAGGTGTTGCGCGGACCACGGATCTGCACCGCGTCGCCCACCCGCAACCGCTCGTGCACGTAGAGGGATCCACCGGAGCCGGTCGACTCCCGGAGTACCGCGACGCGGTAGGTCCCACGATCCTCCGCGGGGCCGCACAGAGAATACTGACGCGCCCCGACCTCGGGCAGGAGCAGATCGACATGGGCGCCCGCCGACCACACCGGCAGATCGCCGCCGTCCGCCGCACGCATCCGGAGCGAGAGGACGTCCGCGCCGACCGCCTCGATCCCCTCGACGACGCAATCGATGACCCGCTCTCCCGGCCGGAGCACGGCGATGCCGTCGGCCGGAGCATCCGGCCGCTTGTCCGAGGTCTGCAAGGACGATCGTCCGACTCTCCGCGCGGGTCCGAGATTCACCACGAGCTCCGTGGTCTCGCTGACGGCATTGGTGCTGCGCCGTTTCCAGCCGCCCGTGAGCTCGAGGTCGGGATACCGCTCGATGACGGCGTCGAGAGCCTCTTCGATCTCCATCCGAGCGAGGTTCTGCCCCAGACAGTTGTACGGGCCTGCGCCGAACATGAGCGGTCGCGTCGCCGGACGATCCCACCGGTAGACGTCCGGCTCGTCGAAGAACTCCGGATCCCGTTGACCCGCTCGCGCGGAGACGAAGACCCACGAGCCCTCCGGGATGACCACGTCGTCGATCCGGACGTCCGTCGACGCCAGGCGGAAGATGGTGCCGAAGCGCGGGTGGAGACGGATCGCCTCTTCTATGGCCGCGCCGCGCAACGATCGGTCGGCGACGAGCCGACGCCACCTCTCGGGCTCTGTCAGGAGGAGCCCGAACGTATTCCCCATCTGGTGCGCGGTGTTGTCGACGCTCGCTTGGAGCAGCGCGAACGACTGGGCGACCAGCTGCTCCTCCGTCATCAAGCCGTCCTGCTGCTGCCGGATCATCACCGACGTGAAGTCGTCGCCGAGGTCCGAGCGCCGCGCGTCCAGGTGTGTCCGCACGATGTCGACCGACTCGAGAATGGCCGCCTCTGCCTCCTCTCGCCGGCGCGTGTCGACGTTGAGAAGGGTACCCAGCACCGAATCCGCGATACGGATGACCGTGCCCGACTCGGCGTGCGGGATCGACACCAGCTCGCAGTAGGTGCGTGCCGGGATCTCCCAGCACAGCCGCATCAGGTCCCACTGCGTCGGGTCCGTCACGGAATCGAGAACCGACTCGGCGACTTCGCGAATGGCGGCACGCAATCGCGCGACCTGGCTGGGTCGGAACAGGGCGCCCAGCGAGGCGCGCATCTGTCGACGTTCCTCGCCCTCCTTGTTGGTGATGCCCATGTCCATGTAGCGGCGCGCCTCACCCGAGATGCCCAGCTGGTCGAGGCGGTACTGGAACGACGGGCCCTTGAGCAGATCGGGATGCTCGAGGACCTGCATCCCCTGGTCGTATCCGAACACCTCGATTCCACGATCGCTCCTCGCGGCCCATCCACGCGCGGCGTTCGCGCGGAGGTCATCGACATCGGTGAGATCGCCGAACACCTCGGGCAGTGCGTCGAGCGCGCTCACAGCCCACCGTCCACGGCGAGCAGATGCCCGGTCACGAAACGCGCATCGGGCGATACGAGATAGGCCACCGCGGCAGCGATGTCGACCGGCTCGGCGAGTCGCCCGAGCGCACTCATCTTCCGTCGGATCTCGTACCCCTCGTCGTCCACGACCTGTCGGGCGCCGGGGGTCGGCACCGCACCGGGTATGACGCCATTGACCCGGATGCCATCGGCACCGAGCTCTCGCGCGGCCTGCCACGTGAAGCTCGACACCGCGCCCTTGATGGCCGAATAGGCGCTGCTTCCCGGCATGCCGCGCGTGGCGGCCGGAGAGGACATGTTGACGACGACGCCGTCACCGCGTCGCGCCATGATGGGCCGCGCACCCTGGATTGTCCAGAAGGCGGCCTTCAGACCGATGGCGAACATGCCGTCGAGCGATTCCTCGGTCATGTCGGCGATCGGAGCGTAGTGGACCCACATCGCGTTGTTGACGACGGCGTCGACCCGCCCGAGCCGTTCGTCCAGACCGGCGAAGAACGCAAGGACCGCCGCCCGGTCGGTGACGTCGAGCACCACGGCCTCCGCCCCACCCGGACGCGTCCGACTCACGAAGGACTCGATGCCCTCCGCCTGGCGGTCGACGGCCACGACGTACCACCCGTCGGCGGAGAGGCGTTCTGCGATGGCCTCACCGATTCCGCGTCCCGCCCCCGTGACGACGGCGACCGGGTCATTATGCTCACTCATCTGTGTCGTTCCTTTCGGCTCGCCGTCGAGCGGCTTTATTGAGTGTCACCCTCATAATAGATTCTGTGACCCTCCCCCGCCAGCCCCCGCGATTCGCCCGACGTATGCTGAGCGCATGAGCGGCCGGGCAGTCACGCGTGGCAGACCACGAGCGGGGGACCCCACACAGATCAGCCGGGTCGCGCTCGGGCAGATCGGCCGTGACGGGTGGGCCGAGACGACCATGGCCGCCATCGCCGAGCGGTCCGGGATCAGCGAGCCGACCCTCTTCCGATACTTCCCCACGAAGGCGGACGTCCTCTGGTACGGGATGGACGAGAGCGCCCAGGTCTTTCGCGACAGGTTCGATCAGCGCGACCACACGGTTGCGCTCCCGCTCGCCGTCGTCGACGCGTATCGCGAGATGCTGCTCTCCGATTCCGAGCGCCTGTCGCTCATCAAGGTTCGCGCGGCGATCATCGCGGGTGATCCCGCCGCCGCCGAGGCGTCGTGGCGCAAGTTCGAGGAGTGGCGATCGCTGGTGACGGATCTGCTCCACCAAGCGGGAGAGGGGTCAGCGCTCGAGGTGCGGATCCGCGGCGCCATGATCTGGGCGGCCCTGTGGTCGGCGCTCACCGCCTGGTC
>CAYZEL010000012.1:0-27640 GCA_964477515.1 uncultured Microbacterium sp. | reverse complement strand
GGTGCGTGCTCGCCGTCGACCGGTACACACCGTCAGCGGACATGAAACGCTTCCTCCGCGCCCGGGACCAGCACTGCCGATTCCCCGGATGCCTGCAACCTCGCCTGCCTCTGCAAACGACACCACACGTTGAAGGGTGAAACGGGATGGACCGTCCGCCAACTCGGCGGCGGAATCCTCGAATGGACCTCACCCGGCGGACACGTCTACATCGACAAACCCCCACCCGCCGTCCACTTCACCCCCAACACCGACCCACCACCCTTCTAAGGATGGGCTTGCTACGCCAGCACGCCCGGTCACTGGGCCTGTCGAAGTGACCCGTTGTGCGTGGCCGGCCACAGAACCTGTCGCAGTGACGTTGTACCCTGCCGGGTCACTGCGCGTGTCGAAGTGCGCGGTTGAGCCGTGTCCGGCCCGCCACGCGCGGCTCCGGCGCCCACAGGCTCAGGGAGCGTGAACGTCTGCGTCCTCCGCGGCGCCGTGCGTGTGCATGCGTGCGCCCGACTCGTCGAAGATGCTGATGATCTGAGCCGGCCGATTCCCGGCCGCACCGATCGCGTGCGGAATGCGGGTGTCGAACTCGGCCGCCTCACCCCGGGACAACACGAGATCCTGCTCCCCGAGCCGCAACCTCAACCTTCCGGCGAGGACGTACAGCCACTCGTAGCCCTCATGCACGCGCAACTCGACGCATCGGTTCGGATCTGGCGAATACGTGATCTTGTACGTATTCACCGACGATCCCTCTGGCGCGAGCGGAGCGATCACCATGCCATCGCGATGGATCACCGAGCGCCGCACCCGAGGATCAACGGTCGGCGGAGCGACGAGATCATCGATCCGTACTCCGAGCTGCCGGGTGAGCGGCACGAGCAACTCGAGACTGGCCTGCCGTTTGCCGGACTCGAGTCGCGACAGCGTACTGACCGACATCTGCGAACGCGTGGCCAATTCTTCGAGCGTCCAACCGCGCGCATGACGGGCGGACCGTAGTCGCGCACCGACCTGATCCAGAGCGTCCGTCATGTCCATCCCCGATCATCCTTCTTGCCGATACTGCAAACCAGTTTGCCATTCTGACACATGCGGCGCCACGCTGGGGTCATGCACGAACACGTCATCGATTCGGCGAGCGAGCCCTGGGACACGATCATCATCGGCGGAGGCGTCGCCGGCCTCAGCGCCGCCCTCATGCTCGGACGCGCGCGTCGCCGCGTCCTCGTCATCGACGCGGGTCGCCCCCGCAACCGCTTCGCCGCACACATGCACGCCCTCCTCGGCCACGAGGGGATCGACCCCGCCGAGCTGCTGCGTATCGGCCGCGCCGACGCATCCGCATTCGGTGTCGAGTTCATGGATGTCTCGGTGACGCGCGTCGACGGCGGCCCGGGCGAACCGAGCTCGGGCGACCTGACCGTCACCACCGACGATGGGACGTCGTACTCCACACGCAGCCTGATCGTCGCGACAGGAATCACCGATCGACTGCCCGAGATCCCCGGGCTTGCCGAACGCTGGGGTACGAGCGTCTTGCACTGCCCCTATTGCCACGGCTGGGAGGTGCGGGACCGGCGCCTGGGCGTGCTCGCAACCTCACCCATGGCACTCCACCAGGTGCAACTGCTCCGTCAGTGGAGCGACGATGTGGTGCTCTTCGCGGGACTCATCCAGCCCCTCGACGCACCGACGCGGACTCGGCTCGGTGCTCGGGGAATCCGGATCGTCGACCAGGCGGTCGTTGAGGTTCTCGGTGCCGGCGATACGCTCACCGGCGTCCGGCTCGAGGACGGGACGGTCGTCGACCTCGACGCGATCTTCACGGGCGGCACGCCCGAACCGCACGACCGGATGCTCGAGCCGCTGACCCTCGATCGATCCGACGGGTCGATGGGCAACGTCATCGCGGTCGATGCCGTGGGGCTGACCAGCGACCCCCGCGTCTGGGCCGTGGGCAACGTCGTCAATCCGGGAGCGAACGTCCCCCTCGCGATGGGCACGGGTTCTTTCGCCGGCGCCGCCGTCAACGCGGCACTCGTCACGCGCGAGTTCGATGCCGCCGTCGCCGCACACCGAACCCCACAGGCGCCGATCGACTTCTGGGAACAGCGCTATGCCGGAGCCGAACGCGTCTGGTCGGGGCGCGTCAACGCGACGCTCGCGGCCATCGCGGGCGGTCTCGAACCGGGCCGCGCACTGGACCTCGGATGCGGTGAGGGCGGCGACGTCATCTGGCTCGCCGAGAACGGATGGCATGCTACCGGCGTCGACCTGTCGCCGACCGCGATCGACCGGGCCCGAACGGCCGCCTCCGCGCGCGGGCTGACCGAACAGACGACGTTCGTCGCGTCAGACCTGTCGACGTACACCGACACCGTTGATTACGACCTGGTCACGGCATCCTTCCTCCAATCCCCGGTCGAACTGCCGCGCGAGCAGATCCTGCGTGCAGCGACGGAGTTCGTCGCGCCGGGCGGGCGGCTGCTGATCGTCGGGCATGCCGCGGCACCGGCATGGGCGCCACCCGAGCACATGCACGACGTCGTCTTCCCGACCCCGGATGGCGACCTCGCGGCACTCCAGCTCGACCCGACGAAGTGGCAGACGCTCGTCTGCGAGGTGCGAGAGCGCGCCGCCGCGGGCCCGGACGGCTCGCACGCCGTTCTGCTCGACAGCGTGGTGCTGGTGCAACGCACCGCATGACGAGTCGAGGGCTGATGACGAGCCAAAGCTTGCGCCGTAGCCTGGGGGCATGACTCCTCGCACCGAGAGCAACTCACACACCCCGCCCGCCATCCGGGGCCTGCGACGCGCGGCGATCGTCGTCGTGATCGTGTCGCTCCTGCTGGCGGGGGTGCTCGGAATCGTCGCCCTGCTCTCCGGTGAGTTCGGCGAGACACAGAGCCGCATCCTGCTCACGACGCTCGCCGTGGCGGCGTTCGGACTCACCGCACTGTGCCACCTCGCCATCGCCTCGCACCGGTTCCGGGTCGTCGGCTACATCGGCATCGCCGCCAGTGTCGCCGCACTCGTGCCCGCGCTCGTGCTGATCTGGTCGTGGTTCGACCTCAGCGAAACGACGAGCGAGTGGTTCCGTGCGCTCGGTTTCTTGACGATCCTCGCGGTCACACTCGCGCAGGCCAACCTGCTGCTCCGCTACGCGTCATCGACCCGCGCGATCGTACGCACAGGCCTGGCGATCACCCTCGTCTCGGCGGCGATCGTCGCGATCATGCTGTGGCTGCCGATCCTGACCGACGGCGACATCCCGGGCGCGGACACGGGATATTGGCGGCTCTTCGGCGTGATCGCGATCGTCGACGTGATCGGCACGATCGCGGTACCGATCATCGGACTCGTCGTACGGGGACGCCCCGACGACGGCGCGCGGCTGATCCTCGATGTCCCGGCCGCGCTCCTCCTCCGCCTCGACGAGGCGGCGGCCGCCTCGGGCCTGGATCGCCAGCGCACGGCCGTCGACGCACTGCGGCGCGGGCTGGGCGATGTGTCGCCGATCAGCCCGGAACCCGGCCCCACGGTCTAGCCCCGCTTCACGCAGAGCCCTTCAGGTGCGCCGCCGTCGCACCGAGGACCGCCGGGGCATCGAACAGCGGATCCTCGTGGGTCGCGCCGCGCACGAGCAGCATCGACACGGGCGAGCCCGCGGCCAGCAGCGCGTCGCGAAGAGCGTGGGAGTGGGATGCCGGGATCAGGGCGTCCTCGTCACCGTGGATCAACAGCACGGGGCAAACGCCGGGCACAGCGTGGGCGACCGGGCTGGCATCCCGCAGGCGCCCCACAGAGACGTCATCCTCTATCTCCCCCAGCCCCAGGAGCATCCGCTCGAACGGCGGGACCGCCGCGCCGGGCGGGAGGAACGCGGGCATGCGGGCGCCCGGCGAGGCCGGAGCATCCGTCATCAGCGTCAGGTCGGTCGGCGGGAACCACGCGACGACCCCATCGAGAATCGCATCGGGGCCCATACCCGGTCCGGCTGCACCTGTCTCGGCCGCCGTCAACGCGGCCATCAGCGCCACGTGCCCGCCCGCCGAGCAGCCCCAGAGCGCCGTCCGACCCGACACGGCGACGCCTCGGTCGGCGAACAGGCGCGGAACGGCCTCGATGGCCGCGCGCACGTCGTCCAGCTGGGCCGGCCACTGAGCCTCGCCCGACAGGCGGTACTCGATCGATGCCACCGCGATTCCCGCCCCGGCGACGGGCACCAGCCGCTCTTCGGCACGATCGGCGCGCGAGCCTCGGGTCCAGCCTCCGCCGTGCAGGTAGATGGCGACGGTGAGGGGACCGGCGGCGAGGACCGGCCAGTGCAGGTCGCAGCGCATCTCGCGACCCGCGTTCGCCGTGTAGACGACATCCGTCTCGGTGTGCACGGGATTCATCCGCAGCATCCTTCCCCGTCAGGGCGTCGTCACACGGGCATCGGCGGCGCCCGCGAGGGCCACACGGTCCGTCCCGCGAGCCAGCGCGTCGGCCGCCGAACGGATGTCCGGCATGATGCCCGCGAAAGCACGCAGGTTCGACAGGCTCTCTTCCAGATCCATGTCGCCCTGGTACAGCTGCACCTCGAGCACGTTGGCGTCCACGAGCTCGAGCTGCGCGACGATCTGATCCCGCACGCTCTCGGCCGTGCCGACGATCGCGGCGCCGCGTTCGAGCATGACCGCACCGTCGAAGCCGGCGTCGAAGGTCGAGATTCCGTGGTCGTGCCAGAGTCCCAAGACGCGTGTGGCGTAGAACTCCTGCACCGCGAGGAAGCGATCGCGAGCCGCCGCATCGCTTTCGCCGATCAGCACCGACGTCGTCGGTCCCACCCGCGGCATCGCGTCGACATGTGCGTTGAGGCGTCCCTCGTCTCCCGCCGCATCCCGCCAGGCGCGCCAGTACGCATCCACCGTCTGCACGAACTCCCCCGCGTTCCAGCGACCGAGGAAGCTGACGGCGTTGCGCCCCGCCCACTCCGCCGTGCGGGGGTTGCTCGAGGCGTACCAGAGGGGCGGATACGGCCGCTGCACGGGCAGGACCGACAGCGTCGCGTGTTCGCGATCGGGATGTTCCGGGTGCTGCAGCACGCCGGTCGTCCACGCGTCGAGCAGCGCGACCAGGGCCCTGTCGTACAGGCCGCGCGCCGCGCCATCCGCCACACCGAAATATCCCAGCTCGATCGGACTGATTCCGCTGCCGACCCCGAGGTCGACACGCCCGCCCGAGAGGTGATCGAGCACGGCGATCTCTTCGGCCAGACGCAGCGGTTCGTACGCGGGGAGCACGTAGACCATCGCACCTATCCGGATGCGCTCGGTGCGTTGACTCAGCGCCGCGAGGAAGAGGTTCGGCGAGGGGATGACCGACAGGTCGGTGCCGTGGTGCTCGGTGGCGTGATAGTGCTCGAAGCCGAGGCGCTCGGCCTCGACGGCGAGCCGCAGGCGGGCATCGATCACTTCGCCGGGCGTGCCCCGTCCCAGGTCGAACGAGTCGAAGATGCCGAACTCGAATGTCATGGTGCTCCCTTGCTCCGCGGCGCTGCGCCCCCTGCGACGATAGCCCGAGACAGCACCGAGGCGGCGCTCCGACTCCCCCCGGATGGATGCCCCACCGTTCGCGACCCCGGCGTGCATCTGGCAGGATGAGCCCGACACATGAACGGATACGACGAGGATCTGCCCCTCGATCCCGACCTCGATGCATCCGAGTCGGCGAGCGGAGCACCGCGACCCGTCCATCTGCGTCCGGGCGCGCTGCTGCTGGTCTTCGCCGGCGGCACGCTGGGCACCGCCGCTCGCGAGGCCCTGAGCCTGACCTTCCCGCCGATCGACGGCATCCCGTACGCCATTCTCGCCATCAACGTCACCGGCGCCCTTCTCTTGGGGATGCTGCTCGAGTCGCTCGTCCGCCGCGGACCCGACCACGGCGGACGTCGCCGTGTGCGCCTGCTGGTCGGCACGGGCGTGATGGGCGGTTTCACGACGTACAGTGCGCTCGCCGCCGAGACGGCGCGCCTGATCGGCACGGGTGCGCCCGCAGCCGGCCTGTTATACGGCGTCGGGACCGTGCTGATCGGCGCGGTCGCGACCTGGGCGGGGATCGCCATCGCGGCCGCCTTCCACCGACGCACGCTCGCGAACGGGGACGAGCGGTGACTCCCCTGATCTTCGTGCTCGTCGCTGTCGCGGGCGGACTGGGTGCGGCATCCCGGCTCCTGCTGGACGGCATCATCCGCACCCGCGTCTCGAACACCTTTCCGTGGGCGACGATCATCATCAATGTGAGCGGGTCGCTGGTGCTCGGCGTCGTCGCGGGGCTCGCGGCGGGTCACCTGGTATCGGACGGATGGTACGCGGTCGTCGGCACCGGTTTCCTCGGCGGATACACGACGTTCTCGACCGCGAGCTTCGAGACCGTGCGCCTGCTGCAGGAGCGCAAGTTGCTGGCGGGTGCCGCCAACGGCCTCGGCGTGCTGGCCACCACGACGCTCGTGGCGGGACTCGGTCTGTGGATCGGCCCGCTGTTCTGAGCATCGCCTCCGGACTGCTCAGGTAGCCGGGTCCGGATCAGGCACCACGTCCTCGCCGACGACCCGCACCGCTCCCGTCAGGGGGTTCTGCTCCACCTCTTCGCTCATGGGCGCGTCGAACTGGGCGTTGTAGAGGCGCCAGTACGCGCCGCGGGCCGCGAGAAGCTCAGCGTGGTTGCCCTGCTCGACGATCGATCCGCTCTCCATGACGAGGATCATGTCGGCGTCGCGGATCGTCGAGAGGCGGTGCGCGATCACGAAGGCCGTGCGGTTCTCTCGCAGTCGTGACATCGCCCGCTGGATCAGCAGTTCGGTGCGCGTGTCGACCGACGATGTCGCCTCGTCGAGGATCAGCAGCCGCGGGTCGGCCAGGAACGCACGCGCGATCGTGATCAGCTGCCGCTCCCCCATGCTGAGGTTCGTGGCCTCGTCGTCCAGCTGGGTGTCGTAGCCATCCGGCAGCATGTGCACGAATCGGTCGACGTAGGCGGCGGATGCGGCGGCCACCATGTCTTCTTCGCTCGCCTCGGGGCGTCCGTACAAGATGTTCTCGCGGATCGTCCCGGCGAAGAGCCACGTGTCCTGCAGCACCATACCGGTGCGGGAACGCAGGTCCTCGCGCGTCAGGCGGCGCGTGTCGACCGCGTCGCCCTCCGCAGTGCCGAGGGCGATCGACCCCTCGTCAACGTCGTAGAAGCGCATGATCAGGTTGACCAGCGTCGTCTTGCCGGCCCCGGTCGGACCCACGATCGCCACCGTGCTGCCGGGTCGGGCCGTCAGGTTCAGCCCGTCGATGAGGGGCTTGTCGGGCGTGTAGCGGAACGACACATCCCGGAACTCCAGTTCGCTGGCCGACTCGGGAACCGTCTCGGCGTCGTCGGCGTCGGCGCTCTGCTCGTCCTCGTCGAGGAGTTCGAACACGCGCTCGGCGCTCGCGACCCCGGACTGCAGCAGGTTCGCCATGGAGCCCAGCTGGCTGAGCGGCTGGCTGAACTGGCGCGAATACTGGATGAACGCCTGGACGTCGCCGATGGAGATCATCCCGGCCGCGACCTGCAGCCCACCGACGACCGCGATCGCGACGTATACGAGGTTGCCGACGAACATCATGCTGGGCATGATGATGCCCGAAACGAACTGGGCCCCGAAGCTCGCGCGATAGACGCGGGCGTTTTCGTCCCCGAACGCAGCCTCGACCTCGCCCCGGTGTCCGAACACCTTCACGAGGGCGTGTCCGGAGTAGGTCTCCTCCACGCGCGCGTTGAGGATGCCCGTCTGCTTCCACTGCTCGACGAAGAGCTTCTGCGAGCGTCGCGCCACGAGCACGGTGATGATTATCGTGAGCGGAATGGTCACCAGGGCGATCAGGGCGAGCACGGGCGAGATCAGGAACATCATCAGCAGTACGCCGACGACGGTCAGCAGCGACGTGATCACCTGGGACAGCGTCTGCTGCAGCGACTGCCCGATGTTGTCGACGTCGTTGGTCACGCGGCTCAGCAGATCGCCGCGCTGCACGCGATCGAAGTAGCTCAGCGGCAGACGGTGGAGCTTGTCCTCGACCTGCAGGCGCAGGCGATGCATCGCACGCTGCACGACTCCGTTGAGGATGCGCGCCTGGAACAGCGCGAAGACGCTCCCGAAGACGTACACGGCGAGCACGAGCAGCAGGATCTGGCTCAGCTGGACGAAGTCGACCCCGGCACCCGGGACGAAGTCCATCGTCCGCAGCATGTCGGCCTGCTGGGTCTGCCCCGCGGTCACGAGCTGGTCGATCACCTGCTGTTTGGTCGTACCCCCAGGAAACTGCAGCGACGTGAATCCCGAGAACACGATGTTCGTGGCCTCGCCGAGCAGCTTCGGACCCGTGACCATGAGACCGACGCTGAGCACGCCCAGCACGATCACGAGCACGAGGCGTGCCCTGTCTCGCCGGAGCGTTCCGAGCAGCCGCTTCGCGGAAACGCCGAAGTTCATGGGCTTGGCGACGGGCCCGGCCATCCCGCCCATCGGTCCCCGTCCACCCATGGGGCCGCGCGGCGGAGGTGCCGCCGTGGCCGAAGTGGTGCCGCGATCGCTCATGCCGAGGCCTCCACGCTCTCCTGCGACTCGACGATCTCGCGATACGTCTCGTTCGTCTCCAGCAACTCGGCATGGCGACCTCGCCCCACCACTTCGCCGTGATCGAGGACGACGATCTGGTCGGCATCGCGAATGGTGCTCACGCGCTGAGCGACGACCAGACGCGTCGCGTTCGGGACGCGCGTCGTCAGCTCGCGCCGCAGCGCCGCCTCCGTGGCGACGTCGAGCGCAGAGAACGAGTCGTCGAATACATAGATGTCGGGTCGTTTCACGAGCGCCCGTGCGATGGCCAGGCGCTGGCGCTGACCGCCGGAAACGTTGACCCCGCCCTGCGCGATCGGCTCGTCCAGGCCGAGCGGCATCGCCTCGACGAAGTCGCGCGCCTGCGCGATCTCCAGAGCCCACCACAGGTCCTCGTCACTCGCGTCCGCGTTCCCGTAGCGCAGGTTCGAGGCGACGGTTCCCGAGAACAGGAAGGCGCGCTGCGGCATCAGACCGATCCTCCGCCAGAGCGCGTCGGGGTCCCAGTCGCGCACATCGACACCTCCGACGCGCACCGCTCCCGCGGTCGCGTCGAAGAGCCGGGGAACGAGTCCGACCAGGGTCGACTTGCCCGCGCCGGTCGATCCGATGATCGCCGTGGTGGTTCCGGGCGCAACGCGGAATCGGATGCCTTTCAACACGGGTTCGTCAGCGCCCGGGTACGAGAACTCGACGTCGTCGAATTCGATGTCGGGCGAGACCGTCTCGGGGCGTACGGGCGAAGCCGCCGTCACGACCGATGAGTCCGTCTCGAGCACCTCTCCGATGCGAGTGGCGCTGACCGCCGCGCGCGGGATCATCACGAACATGAAGGTCGCCATCATGACGCCCATGAGGATCTGCATGAGGTACTGCAGGAATGCGAAGAGCGTGCCGATCTGCGCCTCGCCCGCCTGAACCTGGAAGGCACCGAACCAGATGACGGCGACGCTGGAGACGTTCAGGACGAGCATGACGACCGGGAACATCAGCGCCATCAGGTTGCCGGCTCGCAGACCCGATTCGGCCACGCCCGCGCTCGCGTCGCGGAAACGCTCGCGTTCCTCGTCCTCGCGGACGAAGGCCCGGATCACACGAATGCCGGTCAGCTGCTCCCGCGCATGATCTGGTTGACGCGGTCGATGCGCTTCTGCATGGCCTGGAAGTACGGCACCATGCGCACGATGATGAGGCTGACGGCGATCAGCAGCACCGGAATGCTCACCGCCATCAGCCACGACAGCCCGACGTCCTGCCGGATCGCGAGCACCACACCGCCGATCGCGAGGATCGGGGCCGAGACCATCAGCGTGGCCGTGACCTGCACGAGCATCTGCACCTGCTGCACGTCGTTCGTGTTGCGTGTGATCAGCGACGGTGTGCCGAACTGTCCGACCTCGCGTTGCGAGAAGCCCACCACTCGGTGGAACAGCGCGGCGCGCAGGTCGCGGCCCATGCCCATCGCGAGCTTCGACCCGAAGTAGACCGCGGCGATCGCACAGGCGACCTGCACCAGCGTGATGCCGAGCATGAGTGCGCCGATCGACCAGATGTAGGGGATGTCGCCGGTGACCACGCCGTTGTCGATGATGTCCGCGTTGAGGGTCGGCAGCAGCAGCGACGCGATCGACTGTCCCAACTGGAACAGGATCACGGCGATGAGGAGCGGCCATGCGGGCCGCAGAAAGCGGACCAAGAGAGACCAGAGCACTGTCAGACCTTCCTGCGGGCGGTTTCGGGTACGTCTCCGAAGACACGTCGCGACCCGGGGAACTCTAACGCTGCCCGCGCGATATTGCACGCGGGCTATGCGTCGTCCCGGCCTCGCGCGGGACCTTCGGCCCTGCTGGGCGGGTCGGGGCGGCGAGAGCATGATACGAGCGAACGTGGAGAATGCGTCTCCGCGACCCGCTCACGGGTCGGCCCCTCACCGAAGGCATCATCCCGAAAGGAAGAGACCATGGTCACCAGCACAGAGCCGAAGCCGATCGTCGTCGGCGTCGACGGATCGACCAGTTCGATCGAGGCGCTGCGAAAGGCGGCGGAGCTCGCTCGGATGATGAATGTCCCGCTCGAAGCGGTGACGGCGTGGCAGTTTCCCGTCACGTACGACGCCTCCTTCCCGACCGGAGACTGGTCACCCGAGGGCGACGCGGAGGACATCCTGACCGAGGCCATCGAACAGGCGTTCCCGGACGGTCGACCGGAGGGGCTGCGAACCTCGATCCGTCCCGGGCCGGTCGCCGCATCCCTCATCGACATGAGCGATCATGCGTCGATGCTCGTGCTCGGGAGCCGCGGTCGAGGCGGATTCGTGGGTCTGCTCCTCGGATCGGTCAGCGCGACATGCGCTCAGCACGCGCGGTGTCCGGTGCTGATCATGCACGAGCCGAAGAAGGCTGCCGCCGCCTGAGCCTCAGGCGCCGGCGTCACCGCGGCCTTTGCGTCCGGCTCCGTAGACCGCGGCCTGGGTGCGGCGCTCCATGCCGAGTTTCGCGAGCAGCCCGCTGACATAGTTCTTGACGGTCTTCTCGGCGATCCCGAGACGCTCGCCGATCTCGCGATTGGTCATGCCCTCGGCGATCAGGCCGAGGATCTGGCTCTCTCGCAACGACAGCCCCGGGTCGATCGACGCCTGCCGCGGCTGCTTTTCGGGGTGCAACGTCTGGGCGGCGCGCAGCATGACATCAGCCGCCTGGATCGTGCGGCCCGACGCGGCCTGCCGGACCGCGTCGACGATAGAACCACCCCGCACGTTCTTGATGACGTACCCGCTCGCCCCGGCCAGGACCGCGGATCGCAGGGCCTCGTCGTCGTCATACGCGGTCAGGATCAGGCACCTCACGCCGGGGTGCGCGGAGCGGATGTCGCGACACAGGTCGATGCCGCTTCCATCGGGCAAACGAACATCCAGCACGGCGACATCGGGACGCGTGGCTTCGATTCTCCGCATCGCTTCGTCGACACTCCCCGCCTCTCCGACGACCTCGAGATCCGACTCCGCGTCGATCAGCTGGGCCACACCACGCCGCACGATCTCGTGGTCGTCCACGAGGAAGACTCGGGTCATTTCGGGGCCTCTTCCGATGGTTCGACCGGATTCGACGATTCGAGGGGAACGCGCCAGTGCACGACCGTACCCGACTGTCCGGGCTGTTGCGACGAGACGATGTCGCAGGAACCCGAGCGCAGCTGAGCACGCTCGGCGATATTGTCCAGACCGCTCCGTGCGACACCCTCGGCGATGCCGACGCCGTCATCCGAGACGGTCAGCTCGACACGATCGTCGATGAGCTGAACGACCACGCTGACGGTCTCGGCATCCGCGTGCTTCGCGATATTGGTCAACAACTCGCGAACCACCGCGGCCAGGTCATCGTCGAGACGGCCCGTGATGACGTTGTCCAGAGCACCCGTGAAGGCGACGCGCACGGGCGTGGGCCACGAGTCGCTCACCTCGGCAACGACGTCCAGCATGCGATCGCGGAAGCGTTTCTTGCCGCGCCGGTCGCCGCTCCCGAGCGCGAAGATCGCGGAGCGGATGTCCTTGATCGCGGCGTCGATAACGTCGATCTGGGTCTCGATGGCTTCGGACGCCGCGGGGTCCACGGTTGCCGAGACCGCCTGGAGCGATAGACCCGCGCCGAACAGGCGCTGGATCACGTGATCGTGCAGGTCGCGGGCAATCCGTGCGCGATCGCGCGTCGTCTCGGCGCGCTTGCGATCCTCGCGCGCCCGCACGATCTCGAGCGCGATGCTCGCCTGCGCCGCGAACGCGAACGCCATCTCGAGGTCGGCCTCGGTGAACGAGCGCGCGTCGGGTGCGCGCGACACCATCAGTACGCCCAGGGCTTCGTCCCCCGCGAAGAGCGGAATCGCGACCGTCGGACCGAGCATCGGTTGGCCCTCGAAGATCGTCCCCGCGGGCTCTCGCTCGATGCTCAGCGCCTGTCGCGTGCGCAGGGCGCGTCCCGTCAGGGTTCCATCGGAGCCGTACGTGTGACCCTGCAGCTCTCCTGCCGACAGCCCGTACACGGTGGAGAGGACGAGCCGATCGGGACCGTCGGGGATCGCAACCGCCACCAGGTCCGCATCTATGAGCGCGGCAACGCGCGCCGCGATCACGTCGAGCACGTTCGCCCCGTCGACGTCGAGCATCGCCGACATCACGTCCGCGATCGTCGCGTTCCACACCTCTCGGGTGCGCGCGGCGTCGTACATGCGAGCGTTCTCGATCGCGATTCCGGCCGTCGCGGCCAGGGCGACGACGAGCTCTTCGTCCGCGGCGCTGAACGCACCGCGCGTGGCCTCGGTCAGGTAGAGGTTTCCGTAGACCTGTTCGCCGACGCGGACCGGTACGCCGAGGAACGAATCCATCACGGGGTGGTGAGCAGGGAATCCGACGGACCGAGGTTCGGCACCGAGGTGCGGAGTACGAATCGGTTCACGGTCGGTGATCACCGCCCCCAGAACGCCGCGGCCGACCGGCAGATGACCGATCCGTTCGACGGAGGGCGCATCGATTCCGACATGGATGAACCGCTCGAGCCCTCCGTCCTGCCCGATGACCCCCAGGGCACCGTACCGGGCGCCGACGAGGGTCATCCCGGCCTCGACGATCCGGCGCAGAACGACCTCGAGATCGAGCCGCTCGACGAGGGAGGTGCTGGCCATCAGCAGATCCGACAGCCGTCGATCCGATGGAGCGTCGAACGGGCTCGCCGACGAATCCACGTTCGATGAGACCGTGTCTTTGGAGGAATCCGTGTCGTCGGCCATTCCCGCCTTCCGGTGTTGGACGCTGTTCGCGATCCTACCGACGACCGGGTCGCGCGCCTCACGTCTGCGCGGAATTCACCGCCACGGGAACGACGCACACCGGAATGCGCGACTGGGCGACGGTGTCCTGTCCGACGGATCCGAGAATCGCGCCGGTGACGGGTCCGCGGTGGTGGGTGCCGATGACGAGCAGCGATGCGCGCCGCGCCTCGGCCAGCAGGGCGGCGGGCGGATTGTCGTTCACCAGCACCCGTTCGATCGCCAGTTCCGGATAGGTGGCCTGCACGTCGTCACCGACGGCATCCAGGATGCGGCGATGACCCGCCTTCTGCTCGATCGGGGATGCGAGCAGCGCTACGGCGCCATCCATCGTCGGCACCGGCATCTGCCAGGCATGCACGAGTATCAGCCCCACGCCGGCGGACTGCGCTTCGCGTGCGGCGAAGTGAACGGCAGCCGACGAGCTGTCGTCGTCGTCGACCCCGACGAGCACCCGGCCCTCTTTCGCGGTCCAGTCATCGGGCACCACCACGACCGGGACGCTCGACCGCGCGACCGTCCGCAGTGGACGCCACCCCGTCAGCGCCGCGCGAACCGGACGGCGCCGGTGTGCACCGATCACGAGCAGGTCGGCCTTCTCGGCCGCCTCCAACAGGGCCCCGGGGAGATGGCCGGTCACGCGACGCGACCGCACGAGCGCACTCTTCGCGATGTCGCGGAAGCGGCGCTCGGCATCCTGCAGCACATCGGGGATGATCGTCTCGTCGAACAGATCGGATGCGTTCACCGAAACGATCTCGACACTGCTGGAACGCTGGGCCGCGCAGGCCGCGGCCCACTCCAACGCGACCAACGACGGCTCCGAACCGTCATAGCCCACCACGATGTTGTCCATGGTCATCCCTTTCCCGCCGGCCCCCTCTGGGGTTGCCCCTGCGCCTGTCCTGCTACCTTCCTGACGTTACGTCGGGAAAGAGCGGCGGCCAGGGGCCGAAGGTCCCACCGGTTCGCTCGGCGGGATCTCGGGACCTTCGGCCCTACCACCGACCTTCCAGGCACGGTGGAATGGGTTCACGCGACGTCACTCGGTCGGTCCGGGTCGCTTCGGGGGTTCTTTCACCGAAGCGATCCGAACCCACCGAGCGAACGAGCGCCGAGTCGGCGGCATCTAATCCGCGTCGAGCTCCAGGAGCTGGTCGCGGACCGTCCGGCGGAGCACCTTGCCGACCTGGGATCGGGGCAGTTCGTCGACCTGGACGACTTTCTTGGGGATCTTGTACGCGGTCAGGTGCTGGCGGCAGAAGTCGCGGAGCGCGGACGCATCGAACACGGCGCCGGGCTTCATCACGACGGCCGCGGCGACATCCTCTCCCCCGGAGGAACGCCGCAGGCCCACGACCGCCGCACTGTCGACATCCGGGTGCAACATGAGCGCCTGCTCGACCTCGGTCGGGCTCACGTTGAAACCGCCCGTGATGATGAGCTCCTTGAGCCGGTCGATGATCGTCACGAACCCGTCCTCGGACATCGTCACGATGTCGCCCGTCCGCAGCCAACCACCGGGCAACAGAGCTACCACCGTCTCATCGGGAGCATTCCAGTAGCCGCCGAACACCTGCGGTCCGCGGATCAGCAGCTCGCCATCCTCACCGGGCGCGCGGTCCTGCGTCGGGTCGTCCGGATCGACCACCCGGATCTCCGTGCTGGGGAACGGCACACCGACCGTGCCGGGGCGACGACTCGGACCCGCGGGGTTCCCGAGCGCGACCGGGGACGTCTCGGTCATGCCGTACCCCTCGACCAGGAGCCCACCCGTCGCCTCCTCCCAGCGCGAAACCGTCGCGACCGGAAGGCTCATCGCCCCAGAGATGGCGAAGCGGACACCGGTGAGGTCGATTCGCTTCTGGTTGCTCGCGCGAGCCAGAGCGTCATAGATCGGCGGCACGGCCGGCAGGAAGGTCGGCGGCGAGGTCCGGGTCGCCGCTATGACGAGGTCGAGGTCGTACTTCGGGAAGAGCACGAGTTTCGCGCCTATCGAGATCGCGAATGTCAGGCACAGGGTGAGTCCGTAGGCGTGGAACAGCGGCAGGACCGCGTAGACGACCTCTTCGCCGTCATGGAGCCCCGGCAGCCACGCCCGCCCCTGGGCGGCATTGGAGCGTAGGTTGCGGTGCGACAGGATGGCCGCCTTGGGTGTGCCCGTCGTGCCGCTCGTGAGGAGAAGCAGCGCCGTGTCGTCGAGCGTCGGATGCGGGACCTTCGCCGAGATCCGGCGTGATTCGACGACGCGCGACCAGGGCACGATGCCTTTCGCGGTGGGTTTGGCCGTGATCGCCTCGCGGGCCTTCCGCGCCTTCGCGATCGGAAGGCGCAGGGCGAGCCTCTTGCCGAACGGCATCGCCTCCGGCAGGCTCACCGACACCACGTGGGCGGGCCGCGCGTCCTCGGGAAGTGCCGACACGACATCCGCGATCTTGTCCCACACGATGGCGACGACCGGTGAGGTCACCTCGAACTGGTGCCGGATCTCGCGCGGGGTGTAGAGCGGATTGTGCTCGACGGCGATCGCGCCGAGACGCATGATCGCGTAGAACGCGACGACGTGCTGGGGGCAGTTGGGCAGCGCCAGCGCCACCCGATCCCCGGCCTGCACGCCGAGCTTGCGCAGCCCACCGGCCGCGCGCGCGACGAGCTCACCGAGCTCGGCATAGGTCGTCGTGGCTCCGAAGAACTCGAGCGCCGTCTGCTTGCCATACTTCGCGACGGAGGCGTCGAGCATGTCGAGCAAGGTCTCGGTGACGGTGGGGATCTCGGCCGGAACGCCCTCCGCGTACGCTGCGATCCAGGGGCGATCCCCCGCGAAACTCGAACTCTGCACGATCGATTCCTTCCCTCAGCGCCCGTCGAGCGCCGCGTCGATGAGTGTCGTCGCCGCACGACGGGCGATCGCGGCGGGGGTCACGGTGCCGGCGATCGCCGCGGTCGTCTGCGCCCCCTCGGCCAGCAGGGCGAGCTCTGCCGCGAGTTCTTCGGCGTCCGCGCCGCTCAGACCCGTCGCTCGTACGAGCCCTTCGACGTAGCGCTGGAACGACTCCTTGTGCTCGCGGGCGATCGTGACGATGGCCGGCGACGTCGCTCCGAGCTCGCCGAAGGCGTTGATGAACCCGCAGCCGCGGAAGGACGCGTCGCCGAACCACTGCTCGAGGAAGTCGTACATCGCGAGCAGCTTGCCTCGCGGCGTGGTGGACAGATCGACGGCGTGTGCGATCCCGGATTCCCACACCTCGTGACGGGAGGCGAGAACGGCAGTGACCAGGCTCTCCTTGCTCGGGAACACCGAGTAGAGCTTTTTCAGCGACACGCCGGCCGCGGTGCGGATGTCGTCCATCCCGACGGATTGGATGCCCCGGCCGTAGAACAGCGCTTCGGCCGCCTCGACGATGGTGTCGCGCGATGCATCGAGCGTGATGCTCATAGGGGGCTCCTTTCGAACCGCGGTGAGAGAACGATTGTTCTCGACAATACTCGTTCGGCCGGGAAGAGGTGCGGGAATTCACCACACGGGGGTTGTATTGAGAACGAACGTTCTCTAGAGTTGGACGCGCAGAGAACGATGGTTCTCAAACACTGGTTATCAGTGGCCCTCCCCCGAGAACACCGAACGCCCGCAAACCCGAATACCCACAAAGGAGATACTCATGGCGAAGATCACCGTCGGCCGCGAGAACAGCGTCGACATCGACCTGCACTACGAAGACAAGGGCACGGGACAGCCGGTGGTGCTGATCCACGGATACCCGCTCGACGGCAACTCGTGGGAGGGCCAGACCGCGGCCCTGCTCGACGCCGGATACCGCGTCGTCACCTACGACCGCCGAGGGTTCGGCCAGTCCTCGCAGCCCTCGATCGGCTACGACTACGACACCTTCGCCGCCGACCTCAACGTCGTCATGGAGACGCTCGACCTGAAGGACGCCGTACTGGTCGGCTTCTCGATGGGCACCGGCGAGGTCGCACGCTACATCGCGACCTACGGTTCCGCGCGCGTCGCGAAGGCGGCGTTTCTCGCCTCGCTCGAGCCGAGTCTGCTCATCACGGAGGACAACCCCGAGGGCGCCGCGCCGCTCGAGTTCTTCCAGGGCGTGGTCGACGCGGTGAAGAACGACCGCTACGCCTACTTCACGGCGTTCTACGACGACTTCTTCAACCTGGACGAGAACCTGGGTTCGCGCATCAGCGAAGAGGCCGTGCGGAACGCGTGGAACATTGCCGCGGGCTCCGGATCGGTTGCATCGGCCGCCGCTCCTCTCACGTGGGCCACCGACTTCCGGGCCGACATCCCGAAGGTCGACGTGCCGACGCTCATCCTGCACGGCACCGCCGACCGCATCCTCGGGATCGACGCGACCGGCCGCCGCTTCGCGAAGGCTCTGCCGAGCGCCGACTACGTCGAGATCGAGGGCGCGCCGCACGGCCTTCTGACCACGCACACCGCCGAGGTCAACGAGGCGCTGCTGGCCTTCCTCGCCAAGTAGTCACCGCCGAGGGCAGACATCCCTCCGCCGCCCTCACCAGAGGGGATGGATGTCTGCCCTCAGCAGCCGGTCGTAGACATCCCGTACCGCGACATCGAACGCCTCGACGTCGAAGCCCTGTTCCAGCAGCGCCGCGGCCTCGGCGTTCGAGACGGCCTGACGCGGGTTACGTGCACCCGGGATCACCGTCGTCACGCCCGGGCGCGACATGATCCAGGCGAGGGATGCCTGCGGCAGACTCACCCCGTCCGGCAGCGCGGCCGCGAGCTCGTTCGCGGCCCGGATTCCGACCTCGAAGTCCACGCCCGAGAACGTCTCGCCGCGGTCGAACGCCTCTCCGTTGCGGTTGTAGGAGCGGTGATCCGTTTCGGCGAAGGTCGTGCTGGCCGTGTACTTGCCCGAGAGCAGGCCGGATGCCAGGGGCACGCGAGCGAGGATGCCCACCCCCGCGGCCCCGGCGGCCGGCAGCACCTCGTCGAGGGGTTTGAGGCGCAGCGGGTTGAAGATGATCTGCACGCTCGACACGCCCGGCCGACTGATGGCCGAGAGCGCCTGGACGCACGTCTCGACAGAAACTCCGTACGCCGCGATCGAGCCATCCGAGACCAACTCATCGAGCGCGTCGTAGGTCGCATCCGCGTCGATCACCGCGCTCGGCGGACAGTGCAGCTGAACCAGGTCGAGGGTCTCGACCTGGAGGTTCCGGCGCGACCGATCGATCCACGCGCGGAAGTTCTCGGGTGAGTAGTTCTCGGGCTCCTGCGGCAGACGGCGGCCCATCTTGGTGGCGACGAAGACGTCGCTCCTCCCCCGCAGGAAGCGTCCGATCACGGTCTCGGATCGTCCATCGCCGTACACGTCGGCCGTGTCGAACAAGGTCACGCCCTCGTCGTCTGCGGCCCGCAGGACCGCCAGCGCGTCGTCCTCGCTGACCTCGCCCCAGTCCGCTCCGAGCTGCCAGGTGCCGAGCCCGACGAGCGAGACCTCGCGTCCCGTCCGTCCCATGATGCGCTTCTGCATAGCCGTCCTTCCGGTCGGCGTCCAGGCTAACGTCCGACGCGCGCAATACGGTGGGCGGATGATCGTCGACTTCGAGGGCACGGTGTATCGCTGGGATGCGCGGCCGGATGCCGCCTGGTTCTTCACCGATCTGCCGCCCGACGCCAGCGAGGCGATCCGGGAGATGCAGGATCCGTCCCTGCGACGAGGGTTCGGGGCGGTCCGTGTCCGCGTGACGATCGGCGGGTCGACGTGGATGACCTCCATGTTCCCGTCGTCCCCCGGGCCCTACACCCTCCCTCTCAAGAAGGCGGTGCGCGAGCGCGAGGGCCTCGCCGAGGGCGGTCCCGTCGACGTGCGCGTCGAGGTCATGATCTGAGACGTCTTTTCGTGCCCCGCGCCCGGGCGAGCCTCAGGCCTGGGGCAGGTCGACCGTGACGTCGAGCCCGCCCGACGGTCGCGCGACGATCTCCAGCGAGCCATCCTGCGCCGACACGATGCTCTTCACGATCGCGAGTCCCAGGCCGACTCCCGAGTCGTGGGAGCGGTCGTGCGAACGGACACGCCCGGCCCCTCGCTGAAATGGCTCCGTCAGGGTCGACACGAGCGCGGGCGGCACGATCTCGCCGGTATTGCCGACGACGAGGCGGACGGACCCGGCCGTCGTTCCGACGCGAACCGTCACGACGCGCACCGTCCCGCCCTCCGAGACGTTGTGCACGATCGCGTTCTGCACCAGGTTCGAAACCATCGGCAGCAGCAGCGTCGGCGAGGCGCGCACGAGCGCGACATCTGCCGACACCTCGACGGCCACCCCGCGCCTGTCCGCGAGCGCCTGCAGCGTCTCGGTGGCCTCTTCGACGATGAGCGAGAGGTCGACGACCTCGCGTGCGAACGACCGCTGATCCGCGCGGCTCAGCAGCAGCAACGCCTCGGTGATGTCGATCGCTCGGGCATTGACCGAGCGCAGCCGCTCGAGCAGCTGCGGGGTGTCGCTCGCGGAGTCGCTCCGCGCGACGTCGAGCAACGCCTGCGTCGTCGCGAGCGGGGTCCGCAGTTCGTGCGACGCGTTGGCCGCGAACCGACGCTGCTCGCCGACATGGCTCTCGACGCGGTCGAGCATCGCGTCGAAGGCGTCGGCGAGCTCGCGGAACTCGTCGTCCGGTCCGGCGAGCCGGATGCGGTGGGCCAGAGCACCCTCGGTGGTCTGCCGGGCGACCTGGGTGATCCGCCGCAGGGGCGCGAGCATCCGTCCGGCCAGCAACCAGCCCCCGATGAGCCCGAAGACGAGCAGGAACCCCATGACCGCGGCGGCAGCCGGAGCGAAGGCTCGGAGCAGGTCCGAACGGTTCGGCATGAACGGCCCCGGGCCCGTGATGCTGCCATCCGGCACGTAACGCAGCAGGAAGACCCAGACCGCAGCGAGCAGCAGAGCGCCCGCGATCATGAGGAACCCCGCGTAGCTCAGGGTCAACTTCAGCCGGGCGCTCATTCCGCCGCCTCGATGCGATAACCGACCCCGGGCACCGTGGCGATCAGCCACGGCTCACCGAGGCGCTTGCGCAAAGACGACACCGTGATGCGCACGGCGTTCGTGAACGGGTCGGCGTTCTCGTCCCAGGCGCGCTCGAGCAGTGCCTCGGCGCTCACCACCCCGCCCTCGGCCGCGAGCAGAACGTCGAGCACCGCGAACTGCTTGCGCGTGAGCGCGACGTACCGGCCGTCGCGGTACACCTCGCGACGGAACGGATCGAGGCGCAGCCCCGCGAACTCGCGGATCGGGGGACGATTGTTCCCGCGCCGGCGCTCGAGCGCGCGCAGCCTGAGCACGAGTTCGCGCAGCTCGAACGGCTTGGTCAGATAGTCGTCCGCGCCCAGCTCGAAACCCGAGGCCTTGTCGTCGATCCGGTCGGCGGCCGTGAGCATGAGGATGGGAATCCCGCTCCCCGAGGCCACGATGCGCTGTGCGATCTCATCACCCGACGGCCCCGGGATATCGCGGTCGAGCACCGCGAGGTCGTAGGAATTGACCGACAACAACTCCCACGCCGTGTCGCCGTCACCCGCGATGTCCGCAGCGATCGCCTCGAGGCGCAGCCCATCGCGGATGGCCTCCGCCAGATAGGGCTCGTCCTCGACGATCAGCACACGCATCCCCCGATGCTACGAGCCGGGTCGTATCGTCCGCGTATGGAAAAGGCCATACGCGCTCGCAACACGGCGGCTCGTTGACTGGGGCCATGACCTCTTCTCCACCAATTTCGCAGACCAGAATCCGGGCCCGCCGCATCCTCGCCGTCACGATCGTCGTCGCGGCCCTGGCGACGACCGTCCTCATCGCGATCCCGGTTGCGGGTGCGCTGTCGTCGGCGACGGACACCGGCGCCTCCTCCGCGGGGGCACCGGACGGAGCGCCCGCCGGAACCGCGGGCGGTGACGGAAACGGAGGCGGTGCGGGGATGGAAGCCGAGCTCGAGGGCGTGACCGCGTTCGACGACGTCCCGGCTGTGACACGCCTGAACCCGGACCTGCTGCGAGCCCTGCAACAGGCGACGAGGGATGCCGCACGCGAGGACGTCTCGGTGGAGGTCACGAGCGGGTGGCGTTCGCCCGAATACCAGGATCGGCTCCGGGAAGAGGCCGTGGCGCGGTACGGCTCGAGGGAAGAGGCCGCGCGGTGGGTCGCGTCGTCGAAGACGTCGGCACACGTCTCGGGCGACGCCGTCGATGTCGGCGGGTTCGAGGCGACGCTCTGGATGAAGGAGCACGGCCCCGCGTACGGTCTCTGCCAGATCTACGACAACGAGCCGTGGCACTTCGAGCTGCGCCCCGAGGCGCCCGATCAGGGCTGCCCCGACGTGTACTGGGACCCGACGTACGACCCACGGATGCAGGGCTGAAGCCGCACCGTCCGGCTCGGCCCTCCTGGGTCACACCGCCCGCCGTCGTTCACAATTCAGTCAGTTCGGGAGTCCGTCCTGCACCGCGGCCCGTATTGCCGGGCGGCAGGCCACCCGAGCCTCACCGATGTGCTGAATTGTGAACGTGGGGCCGCAACGTCGATAGCTCAGGCAACGCCGCCGAGCGCGGCACGGTGAAGCTCGTCGTATGCCTCGCCCACGGCCTCGGCGAGCGCGTCGACGCGCGGAACCGCCACGGGGTCCGTGCAGAATCCGATGCCGATCTCGTCGGCGTGCGAGATCGCCGCGATGCGCAGGGCGTGATGCGCGCCGGGTTCGGATGACGAGAACAGCCGCTCGACGCGACGCCCGGCGACGGCTACCGGGACGCGCGGTCCCGGCACGTTCGAAATGGCCAGGCTGAACTCGCGTGAGCTGTCGGCGACGCGATGCACGATCGCATCCATCGCCCGCATCGCGCCCAGCGCGTGGAAGAGATCGTAGAGCAGCGCGGCATCACCCGACTGCTTCTCGGTGCGCGTGCGCGCACTGATGCGGTCGAGGCGGTGCAGCGGGTCGGGCGCGGCGATCTCGAGGTCGACGTTGATGAACGAGTCGTGATTTCCGCGCGCCGCCCCATCCTCGTCCCGGAGATGCAGGCTCACGGGCACCTGCGCCCGCAGATCGAGGTGGGCACCGTGACGGCCGAGCCACGTCCGCAGCCCGCCCGCGACCGCGGCGAGGAGCACATCGTTGACCGTCGCGTGGGAGGGCCGGGATGCGCCGATGGCCTTCAACCCGGCGAGCGGCGCGACCGTGAACGCGAGGTCGCGCGCGCCGCTGATGGGTCGATCGAACGGCGATCTCGAGCCGGGCTGGCCGAACTCACGCGCCAGGACAGAGGGGAGGCCGACGTGCGTGTTCGGCGCAGCGTCGTGGACGGATGCTTCGGGCACAGGCGACTCGCGCGCGGTTCCTTCATGCGGGTCCAGCAGGATCGCCTCGAGGAATCGCATCCCGGCGATCCCGTCGACCATCGCGTGGTGCATGCGCGCCGCGATCGCCTCCCTGCCATCCGCGAGCGGCCCGACCAGATCGAGCGTCCAGAGCGGTCGGCTGCGATCGAGGTGTTCCGACATGAGGCCACTCACCGTGCGGCGCAGATCCTCGGCGGTCGCGCACTCGGTCCCGGCGCGGCGGCGGACGTGGTGGGCGATGTCGAAGTCCTCGGCTGCGACCCAGCGCGGGTGCGCCCCCGCTCCCCCAGCCTCGACGCGCTGGAGGGCGCGCGGCTCGGCGTCGAGTCGGCTCAGCACGATCGCACGGAGCGCCGGCAGATCGAGCGACACCCCCGGCGCGAGGATCATCAGCTTGAGCGTGTGCCCGGTCAGCACGGACGATTCCAGTGCCAGGATGCGCGCATCGTCCTCGGACAGCAGCTCACCGTCATCCGTCACGGTCGTCAGCCTATCGACGCCGTGAGACGCAGCGACACGTGAAGCGCCGCCCGCGCCGGGCGCCGACGTGTCGGGGTGTCACGGGGAAGTGCGCCTGCCGCGAGCGTGGTGCGCACAGCTGACGTGCGCCCGCTCAGAGAGGATTGGCTCACCAATCCGCGGGTGCCCAGAACCGGTCCGGCGCCGCGTGCGCCGCCTTCACGACCGTGTCGTGGAACCATCTCAGGGCAGCGCTCTCGTGACTCGTCGAACGCGCGTACAGTTGCACATCGATCGGGGCGAGCTCGACGGGAAGGTCGCGCGTGACGAGGGGCCACGTCGGCATCCAGTTCTCGGCAAGGCTCGAAGGCACCACCGTCACCCAGGGGCCGGCGTGCAACAGCCCCGGCAGGGCCGACGTATGTCCGACCACGAGCCCCGGGGTGACGCCCAATCCGACGCGCTCGAGCGCCGCACCCACCCCCGGCGCGGCAGAGTCGCTCGTGGTCATCAGATGCTGTGCGTTCACGAAGTCCTCCCGCGTGATGAGGGCGCGCGAGGCCAGCGGATGCGAACGAGAAAGAAGCATGACGTAACGCTCGGATTTCAGGATGCGCCCGATGAAATTGCCGGACGGCGCCGTCGACGCGATGGCGAGGTCGATGCGCCCGCGAACGAGCCACTCGGGCAGCGCGTGGACGTCGAGGGGGACCACCTCGAGTTCGACCCGCGGTGCGACCGCGGCGAGCGCCCGAACGATCCCGGGTAAGAATCCCACCTCGCCCAGTTCCGACAGGGCCAGCCGGAAGCGGTGCTGGGCGACCGCGGGGTCGAAGTCGCGGAGGCCGGCGACGGCAGCATCGACGCGCGACAGAGCGTCATGGAACTCCGGGTACAACTCGTGCGCGGCGGGCGTGGGCCACAGCGCACGGCCATGCCGAGCGAAGAGTTGATCACCGAGTTCGCGCCGCAGACGAGAGAGCGATTGGCTCACCGCGGATTGCGTCACGAAGAGGCGCTCGGATGCCGCGGTCACCGTTCCGGTCTCGTAGACGGCGACGAACACCTTCAACAGATTCAGGTCCACGCGACTGACACCTCCGAGGCGCTCGTAGTAGCCACGCTAATGCTTAGCATGACGATTCTTAAGTATGGATGCAGCGAGCGGGACAGCAGACTGGTCGAGGCCGCAACGCAAAGATGCTGACGGCCTGTTCGATCAAGGAGGCTCGACCACACATGGCTACGCAATCACGAACGACCACATGGACCGCTCTTGCCGCTCTCGTAACGACGGCAGCGCTCACGATCTCCGGCTGCTCGGCGAGCGACGATGCTGACACAGCCGAAGGCGAGGCCGAGAGCGGCACCGAGACCGTGAACGTGGCCGTCTTGCCCACCTCGAATATGGCGGCCGTCTACCTCGGCGAGGAGAAAGGGTACTTCGCCGATGAAGGCCTCGAACTGAACATGACGACCGTCGGCGGCGGGGCCGAGATGATCGCGGGACTGCAGGCGGGGTCGTTCGATTTCATCGTCGTGGGATACGTGCCGCTCTTCGCCGCCGCCGCCAGCGGCCTCCCGCTCGCTCTGATCTCGGCGAATGACGTCGGCGGCGCAACGCCGGAGGAAGAGTGGCAGGCGCTCCTCGTCGGCGGCGACTCTTCGATCCAGACCGTCGATGATTTGGAGGGGGCCACGATCGGCGTCAACGCGCTGAAGGGCGTCGCGGAGGCGACCATTCGAGCATCTCTGCAGAAGCAGGGCGTCGACGACACCACCGTGCAGTTCGTCGAGATCCCCTTCTCAGAGGTGCCTGCATCGATCGCCAACGGCACAGTTGACGCGGCCTTCGGATCTGAGCCCTTCATCACCACCGCCCTCGCCGACGGCGCGCGGATCATCGACACCCCCTCCTACAACCTCGGTGAGAACTTCCCCAACGGCGCGTGGGCCACGTCGGCCGAGTACATTCAGGACCATCCGGATGTCGTGGAGAGATTCGAGCGAGCGATCGCCGCATCGATCGACTACGCGGCCGACGACGCCGCCGCCGTACGCGCGATACTGCCCACGTTCACCGCTCTGACCCCTGCGCTCGCCGAAGAGATCCGACTGCCGATCTTCCGTTCCGAGCTGGACCGTGAGCAGCTCGACACCCTCGCCGAGATTCTGGTGAAGTTCGGTGTGATCGAACGAGCGCCCGACCTGGACCAGCTGATCGCCCGATGAGCACGCGTCCCGTGAGCACCCCCGGGGTCCGTGGACCTCGCGCTCCCGCCTCGCGTCCGACGCCCGGAAGCGGGATGCTCGCGGGCCTCTGGGCACGCATCGGTTCGCTTGGCGGCGCGCTCACAATCGTGGTCGCACTGGAACTGATCACCCGCTTCGAGGTCCTTCCGTCGCGGTACATCGCACCTCCGAGCGTCGTCGTCGTTCGTCTTGCGCAGGTGCTCACCGATCCCGTGGCATGGCAGGCCATCGGGCTGACGTTGCTGGCGTGGTTCCTGGGACTCCTGATCGCGACGGTCGTCGCGTTGCCCCTCGGGGTCGCGCTCGGTACGAGCGAGCTCGCGTTCCGGGCAACGCGCCCCATCGTGGAGTTCCTGCGCCCCGTCCCTTCCGTTGCGCTCATCCCGGTCGTATTCCTGGTGTTTCGGCCGGGGTCGCTCGAGGGCACGGTGTTCCTCGCCGCGTTCGCGGCCACTTGGCCGCTCCTGGTGCAGGCGACCTACGGCGTACGCGCCATCAACCCCATCCAGATCGCCACGGCCCGCTCGTTCCAGATCGGTGGCCCACGGACGTTCTTCAGGGTGGTGCTGCCCGGGGCGACACCGTATTTGGCCACGGGGCTGCGCATCTCGTCGACCGTGGCCCTCATCCTCGTCGTGACCGGACAGATCATCATGGGCGCACCCGGTATCGGGCTCGAGATCAATCGTGCTCGGGAGGGCGCCGACGTGCCCCTCATGTACGCCTACGTCGTCATAGCGGGGGTGCTCGGGCTGCTGCTGAACGGCGTGTTCACGGTGCTCGAGAAGAGAGCCCTGCACTGGCACGCTTCCCAACGAGCGGGGACGCGATGAGGCTGCCCCGCGGCGTGTACGTGGCCGCCGAGATCCTCACCCCGACGCTCGTCGTGTTGGCGATCCTGGCGCTGACGAACACCGGCTCCAGCTTCTTCCTGCCGCCCCTCCAGGACGTTCTGGTCGCGTTCGCCGACAACTGGCTCTTCGCGCTCGTGCCGTCCCAGCTTGCGCCGAGCGTCTTCCGACTGTTCTGGGGGTACGCGATCGCTGTGGTGGTCGGCATCGGCGCAGGCATTCTCATCGGCAAGAGTCCGCGGGTGCGCCGACAGGCAAGTCCGGTCATCGAGTTCGTACGCGCAATTCCACCCCCGGCGTTGTTACCGTTCACGCTGATCGCGTTCGGAACCGGCGACGAGGCGAAGATCATTCTCATCGCACTCGTCTGTGTCTGGCCGATCCTGCTGAATACCGTCGATGGCATCACAGGCATCGACGCGACGCTCCGCGAGACCGGCCAGAGCTATCGCATCGCGCGCATGGACACCCTCCTGCATGTCGACCTGCGCGCTGCCAGCCCACAGATCTTCGCCGGGATGCGGGCGGCGCTCCCCCTCGCGCTCATCATCATGGTGATCAGCGAGATGGTGGGCGCCACAAACGGCGTCGGCTTCTTCATCGTGCAGGCCCAGCGCACGTTCGCGGTCGCCGACATGTGGTCGGGAATCATCCTGCTCGGAATCCTCGGTTACCTGCTGAACCTCATCTTCACGCTTTTCGAACGTCGGGTGCTCTCGTGGCATCACGGCGCACGGGCCGACGCCCACTGATGCACACGGGAGAGACATGCTCGTCTTGAAAGACGTATCCAAGCGCTACGGGGATGCCGCAACCGGCACGCTCGCCGTGCAGAACCTCACCTTCGAGATCGGCGGTGGAGAGGTGGTGACGATCGTCGGCCCCTCGGGCTGCGGCAAGACGACCGTGCTCAAGCTCATGGCCGGCCTGCTCGAACCCACGGAGGGCTCCATCACGGTCGATGGCGAGCGTGTGACCCGCCCGCCCGAGCAGATCGCGCTGGTGTTCCAGGACTACGTCAACTCGTTGTATCCCTGGATGACCGTCGCGCAGAACGTCGCGTTCCCCCTCAAGCGCAAGGTGCGTGACCGTTCCGCGCGCGCCGCCCGCGTCGCGACCGCGATCGAATCCGTCGGCCTCGCGGGGTTCGAGGGCAGCTACCCCTGGCAGCTCTCGGGAGGGCTGCAACAGCGCGTCCCGAAAGCGCCCGGCCTCGCCTATCAACCCCGGAGTCTGCTAATAGACCAACCGTTCA
>CAYZEL010000011.1:23684-27652 GCA_964477515.1 uncultured Microbacterium sp. | reverse complement strand
AATTTCCCAAACACCGCTTTCGTCGCCCTTCAGGACCACCCGCTGCAGCACCTCGTCGAACGCCCGGAAGACGATGCCGAACCCGCCGCGACCCAGCACCTCCAGCACTTCGTAGTGCCCGATCCGCCCCAGCGAGTCCGCCCGCGACGACGGCGCCAGGACCGCGAGCTCGTCGTCGTCCGACTCGGACTTGGATTCCATCGCCACCGTCCGCGTCCCGTTCCCGACGGAGTCCACGAGCGGCTGGTCAAGCAGGCTGTCGGGTTGGTCATGGGCCCGCAGCAACGCCTCCACGCGTTCGCGCAGGCGCGCGTCGCTTTCGCGCGCGGCGGCGACGCGGGCCTCGGCTCGCGCCGTCTCCCGCTCGGCGTCGGCGGCCGCTCGCCTCGCGGCGGCCGTGGCGCGCTCGGCATCTCGACGAGCACGACGGTCGGCGAGATCATCACGACCCGCCGAGCCAGCCGGAGCGGCGGCGGGTTCCGAGGCGAGAGGCGCCTCCCCCACGACCGCGTCCGTCAGGTCGACGGGGTCGACACCGGATGCCTCGAGCGGACGCAGCAGGCGTCCGGTGCGAACTGCCGCGGCGGCCGCCTCGTCCCGCGCCGCAGCCCCCAGCGTGCGCTCGACCTCGGCGAGGATACCGGCGCCGACCGTCACCCCCTCGCGCTCCGCGAGAGCCGTCGCCGTGCGGACGAGCGCGGCCACGAGCATCCGCCTGTCCTTGTTGAGCGCCGTCAGGCGGGCGGCATCGCGGTCCTCCTGCGCCTCGCGCAGTTCGACCGCGAGCGCGGCGAGCCGGGCAACGTCCTCCGCACCACGACGGGCGAGCAGGTTGACGACCCACGCCGCGGCTGGGGGTTTGCGGAGAGCCCGGATCCGCGCGGCCGTCTCGCGGTCGGGCGCGGACGCGGCGAGCGCCGTGCGAGCGGCGACGAAAGCGCTCGGGACGAGGCCGTACAGCTCCTCGGCAGCGCTCTCGAACGTCTTCTCCACCATCGGACCATTCTCTCCGATTCGTCGTTAGCACCCCGGGGCCGCCCCGGCAACCCCCGCCGATCCCGACCAGCGCAGCCCTACCGTGGAGCCGCAGCCGCCCGGCCGCGCGCACGAAGCAGCGGCCCGTCCGCTCGAGAGGAGAAGTCCGATGGCTAACGCATCCACGAAGACGACACAGAGCAGCACGCGAGGACGCCGCCGACCCGCGAAGGGCGGCACCGGCGCCGCCCTGACGAACGAGCAGAACGCCGAGAGCGGTTTCCAGGCGTCGAAGGAGCTCGGCGACAACCTGCAGAAGGTGCTCGTCGACCTGCTCGAGCTGCAGCTCCAGGGCAAGCAGGCCCACTGGAACGTCGTGGGCACGAACTTCCGCGACACACACCGCCAGCTGGACGACATCATCGAGGCCGCACGCGGGTTCAGCGACACGATCGCCGAACGGATGCGCGCACTTCATGCCGTGCCGGACGGTCGATCCGACACGGTCGCCGAGACGACGACCCTGCCCGAGTTCCCGCACGGTGAGGTCGACACGACCGAGACGATCGACCTGATCACGGAGCGCCTCGAGGCGACGATCTCGACCGTGCGCGAGGTGCACGATCCGGTTGATGACGAAGACCCGACGAGCGCCGACATCCTGCATGCCGTGCTCGAGAGCCTCGAGCAGTTCGCCTGGATGGTCAGCGCCGAGAATCGCACACCCGCGAAGTGACGACGTCGCCCGTCTCCGCAGAGCCCTCGATCGCGGTCTCTCTCGCGGGCGACGAACCCGGTCCGGCTGCTGCGCGCGCCGAGGCCAGCCTGCGGTCGGTGGTCGCGTTCGGCACCCACGTCGATGCGACGATCGACTGGGCGGTCGAACTCGGCGGGTCGGTACCGACGCCCGGCCGTGGGCGCACGCTCGAGCGCTGGGAGACCCTCGCGACCGCGGCCCGTGCGGACGTCGCCGGGGCTCGTGTGCTCGAACCGCACCTGGACGCGCTCGCGATCCTGGCGGATGCCTCGGCCGAGGGCCACGTGACGACCGCAGATCTCGCCCGGTTGGGCGCCGATGCGTATTCGTCATGGGGTGTGTTCGCCGCCGAGGGCGAGGGGGTTCGTCTCGAGGCACGCCAGGACGAGGACGGCTCGTGGCTCCTGAACGGCGTCAAACCCTGGTGCTCGCTCGCCGACTGCGTGTCGCACGCGCTCGTCACCGCCTCGACGGGACCCACCGAACGGCGCCTCTTCGGCGTCTCGATGCAAGAATCCCACGTGCATCCGCAGCGCGACACCTGGGTCTCACGCGGTCTCGCACAGATCCGAAGCACCCCGGTCGAGTTCACCGACGCACCCGCCCTGCCGATCGGCGATGATGGCTGGTACCTCCGCCGGGAGGGCTTCTGGTGGGGTGGCGTCGGCGTCGCGGCATGCTGGTGGGGCGGCGCCCTTCCCCTCCTCGATGCCCTCGCGCGCGCGGCCGCCCGTCCCGACGCGGACCAACTCGCGCAGACGTACTACGGCACCGCGGATGCGCGGATGTGGGCCGCGCGGCTGGCCCTCGCGGACGCCGCGAGTCGGGCCGACCGGATGGATCCCGGGCCCGTGCGATTGATCAGCGAACGCGTGCGCGCGATCGTCGCGGACGCCGTGGAGTCGGTGCTGTCGGTCGCCGATCGCGCTCTGGGGCCGACTCCGTTGGCCTCCGACGAAGCGCATGCACGCCGCGTCGGCGACCTACGGATCTACCTGCGCCAGCATCACGCCGAACGGGACCTGGCTCGGCTGGGCCGGACGCTCACGCATGCCCCCGCCGAGCGCACGTCATGAGCGTCGCGTTCGACCACCGGGAACGCGGCACCCTCGAGGCGGATTGGCAGCGGGTGAGCCCATGGACGACCGCGCCCCGGCTCGATCCCGATGGCGGCCTGGATGTCGACGCCCTGATCGTCCTCGCCGCACACCCCGACGATGAGACCCTGGGCGCGGGAGGACTGATGGCGACCGCGGCGGCCCGCGGCATCCGTGTCGTCGTGGTGGTCGCAACCGACGGCGGCGGGTCGCACCCCGAGTCGTCGACCTGGTCCCCGCGGGCGCTCGCACGAGAGAGGCGCATCGAGCTCGCGCGAGCGCTGGCCCACCTCGCACCGGGCAGCGCCCTGAGCTTTCTCGGCCTGCCGGACGGCCACCTTCTCGAACGGCGCACACGACTGACCTCGCTGGTGCGCTCCGCGATCACGACCGAGACGACGGGCGATCCCCTCCGCACGCTCGTCGTCGCACCGTGGAGTGGCGACGGGCATCGGGACCATCGCGTGCTCGGCGAGGTCGCCGAGCGTCTCGCCCTCGAGCTCGGCCACCGCGTTCTCGGGTATCCGATCTGGCTGTGGCATTGGGCGCATCCGGCCGAGGTCGACACTGGGGCGTGGACCGTGTTGCCGCTCGAGCGCGAGGCGCACGCCGCGAAGCTCCGTGCGCTCTCCCTGCACGCCACTCAGGTGCTGCCGCTGTCGTCGGCGCCCGGGGACGAAGCGCTGATCCACGCCGGCATGCGTGCGCACTTCGAGCGGGATCTCGAGGTCTTCGTCTCCCCCACGGCCACCGCCCACACTGCCACTTCAGCGACATACGAACCGGAGAGCCTCACGCCCGCGTTCTTCGACGACTTCTACGCGCGCCACACAGATCCTTGGGGGTTCGACACACGCTGGTACGAAGAGCGCAAACGAGCGCTCGTCATGGCCGCACTGCCACGCCCCCGCTTTCGCGATGCCCTCGAGTTGGGGTGCGCGACGGCGGCGCTCACCGTCGAACTGGCCGCGCGAGCTGACCGTGTGCGGGGGCTCGACGCGTCCGAGCGTGCCCTCGCCGGTGCCCGCGCACGCGTCGCACGCCAGGCCGAGGGACGTGCCGGGCGCATCGTTCTCGAACGCGCCACCCTGCCGCAGGAGTGGCCGGAGGGCGAGTTCGATCTGATCGTGATGTCCGAG
>CAYZEL010000011.1:0-23674 GCA_964477515.1 uncultured Microbacterium sp. | reverse complement strand
CTACTGGAGCCGCCAGGACCTGCTCCAGGCCGCTCGCCGGACACTCTCGAGCCTGTCGGAGGATGGCGTTCTCGTCGCATGCCACTGGCGCCACCCGGTCGCGGAGTACCCGGGCACCGCCGACGACGTCCACGCCGCGCTCCGGTCCTTGCCGGGGCTGCGCCTGCTCGCGCGGCACGACGAAGAGGACTTTTTCCTCGATGTGCTCGTGCGCGCGGACGCACCGTCGGTCGCTCGCGCCGCGGGCATCGCACCGTGACGTCCCCGACTGCCCTCGCGGTCGTGATCCCCGCACACGACGAGGAAGACCTGATCGGCTCGTGCCTCGATGCGATCCGGGACGCCGTCGCGGCGGCGCGCGACCTGGTCGATCAGGTGAGCGTGCATGTCGCACTGGACGCCTGCTCCGATGCGACCGCCCGGATCGCGGTCGCCGCGGGTGCGGAGGTGATCGTGCCCGGGGCGCGGGGTGTCGGCGCCGCACGGGCCGCGGGCGTGGCGTCGGCCCTCGCAGCGCACGCACACGTCCCCCTGCGACGATTGTGGATCGCGCACACGGATGCCGACTCGGTCGTCCCTTCCCACTGGCTGACCCACCAGTGGGAGCTCGCGAGCGCTGGCGCAGACATCGTGGTCGGCACGGTTCGGCCCGACTTCCGTGACCTCACGGCGGAGCAGACGACAGCGTGGTGGGCCACGCATGTGCCCGGCACCGCGAACGGCCACGTGCACGGCGCGAATCTCGGCACGCGGGCGAGCACCCTCGTGCTCGCGGGCGGTTTCGAACCCGTTCTCGAGCACGAAGACGTGCTGCTGGTCGCCGAAGCGCGCGGCCCGGGCGCACGCATCGTGGCGTCGGATGCGGCATGGGTTCGGACGAGCGGGCGCACCGTGGGACGCACGGCCGGAGGGTACGCGGGGTACCTCCGCGAGCAGCTCATCCCGCTCGCCCGATCCCGCGCCGCCTACGCCCCGACGGCCTGATGGTTCGGCGCGTTCGGCGCGCTCGGCGCGTTCACAATTCAGTCTCCCGGGCTGCCGCGGGACATCCGACCCGCGCGATGACGCCGGTCCCCTGCGGCCCTGCGCTCGCGAGACTGAATTGCGAACCGCGTACTCGCCGCATGGGGCACGGCCCCACGACGCCGAAAGACCCGCACCGCTCGACGCGATGCGGGTCTTCTCGGGAGCCGGTGGGATCAGCCGAGGATGTCGCCGAGCATGCCGTCGACATCGGCTCCGATGTCTCCGGTGACGCCGTCCACGAGATCTCCCACGCCCGCACCGATGTCGCCCATGCTGCCCACATCGCCGACGCTCGAGTCGGTGTCGGTGTCGATGTCTGTGTCATTGCCGGACCCGATCGGCGCGTCGATCGGCGCCTGGATGTCGTTGCCGGACCCCACGGGAGCCTGGACCTCGTTGCCGGATCCGATCGGGGTGTCGTTGCCCGACAGCACATCGCCGTTCAGCGAGTCGCTCACCACCGGACCCTCGATCAGGGGTGCGTTGATGATGCCGCCGTCGACGCCGACATCGCTCGCGTTCGTGTCGGGCGAAACGAGCAGGTCCCCGGTCGAGACACCGACGAGAAGGTCGTCGACGAGATCGAACATTCCCGCGACGTTCGTCTGCGTCGACGTGTCGTCGGTGGTGGACTCCGCCGCGTTCGCGGGAATCGCGAAGCCGGCGACGGCCAGGGCGGCGGCGCCCAGTCCCGCGGCACTCATCATTCCGATTCGAGTCGTGTTCTTGCGCATGGGTTTCTCCTTCACATCGCTTTCGTGACGTCCGACTTCCGCCGCACGAGGAGTCATCCGATGCCCCCCGAGAATCGGATGGGTCGACGAGCCCAGCAGTGCCGTGGCGGGCGTGGCGCACACGGGGCTGCCCGCGGAAAACCGCGGCTCGGCGCCGTTTCCTGACAGATCCGTGTGAGCGCACATCCGCCCACGGCGACTCCCTCGACGACGCGTCAGGTGATCGCGGATACGGCGCGGGCGATCACGAGCACCGACATGATGAATCCCGCGAGAGCCTCGATCGCCATGAACGCCTTCGCGCGCCTCGTGATCGGGAGGGCATCCGCGGGCGAGAACGCCATTCCGGCCGTCAGCGAGATGTACAGGTAGTCGAAGTAGCGGGGCTGCCACGCGCCGAAGCCGGGGGTCGAGTCCTGCGGAAAGATGAAGTCGGCCTGCACGACGTTGCGGGGCCCGCGGGCGCGCGCGACCGGGCCACCGAGATCGAGCTCCCAATACAGCAGGCCGAACGCGATCGCGTTGGTCACCCAGAGCTGCAGCGCGGCGAGCAGGATGCTGATGCCCTCGGCATCCGGGGCCGTCAGCAGTTCGTAGACCAGCTGCACGAGCAGCGCCTGCGTCACGACCAGCAGGACGACACCGAGAATCAGCGATAACCATCGAGACCAGGTCGTCTGCCGCACGAGGTGGTGAGGATTCAGCACGATCAGCGGGACGACCAGCAGGGCGCAGACCCCGACGGCGATCCACCGCAACGGTTCGAGGAAGAAGTTCGGCAGGAGCAGCCACAACACCAGAACGGCCAGCACGCCCGCGATCGCCGGCCAGCGGTGCTCGAAGGGAGCCCGGGTCTTCGCGGGCGTGGTCATGAACTCAGTCTGTCGGAACGCCGACCCGAAAGCGTGACGCCGTCCCGACGGACGACTCGTTCAACTCGCGATCTGATCCGGCTCGCGCAGGTGACGGTACGAGCCCTTGAAATAGAGCAGCGGCTCACGCGTGTGCCACTCGGGGGCGCTCATCTCGACGACCTTGCCGATCACGATCAGGTGATCGCCCGCGACGTATTCGTCCCAGAGCTCGCAGTCCACCCACATCAGGGTGTCGTGGATGACGGGATTACCGGATGCGGCGGGCGTCCAGTCGATCCCCGCCCACTTGTCCGTCCCCTTGCGGGCGAACTGGTTCGAGACGTGGTGTTGGTCGTGCGCCAGGACGTTGACCGCGAATCGTCCGCTCTCTTTGATGCGCGGGTAGGTCGTCGAGGTCAGCATGACGCTGAACGAGACGAGGGGCGGGTCGATCGAGACGCTGTAGAACGACTGGCACGTGAAGCCGACGGGTTCGTCCGCCTCCAGCCCGCTGATGACCGTGATGCCCGATGCGTAGTGCCCGAGCGTGTCACGGAACAGACGCGCGTCGATGGCCGTAGGCGCCGAGATGGGTGCTGACTCGTGCATGGTGTTCCTCCTATCGAGATGACACAACCGGGTTCAGGGAAGAGGTGTTGCCGTCGCGTCGGCGACGCGCGCCAGGCGAGCGAGGTTCGCCGCGTACTCTGCCGCCGCGGCGCCCACGACGTCCTCGAGCTGATCCATCTGGGTCAACGAGAGGTAGAAGCCGCGACCCGGCACCATCGCGCCCAGCTCGACGAGCAGGGGCGCGAGATTGTAGGTCGGACCCATCGCGTGACTGAAGTCCGCACCGGTGTGCACCGGGATCGCCGTGACTCCCGCGAGGCCGTTCGCCGGATAGCGGTCGAGGAACGCCTTGAGCAGACCCGTGTAGGTGGCCTTGTACGTCGGGGACGCGAAGACCACCAGGTCGCTCTCGGCGACGGAGGCGTTGAGCCCCGCCATCTCTTCCGAGGGCCAGGCGAAGATCTCGGCCGTGTGATCGGCGAGATCGATCACCTCGAGCGAGTACGTTCCGGGCGCGAGGAGCTTCTCGACGAGGAGCTCCGCGACCTTGCGCGTGCGGGATGCCGGCTTGGGATTGCCGACGACGATCGTGACTTTGAGCGACATTTCACTTCTCACATCTGTACCGATTGACAGGAAATCGAAGGAGTCGTGTCGCCCTGAGCGCGCATACCGAGCCGGGACGAGGGCTGACGACACCTTCACACCACCGGGGTTTTTTGGCCCGGAGGGCCCGCAACGGCTTACGCTGCGAGATCAGTATGCACCCTCTTTGTTTCGCTCGTGTCACGGATTCCCGAATGCGAACCGGTATGACGGCGTGGGTCGCCCATCGGAGCCACCGCCCGATTCGGGGGATAGCGTGTGAGGATGACGACCGAATCCGAGCCGACCGCTGACCGGATCACGCCGGCCGATGGGGCCGCCGCCTTCCCCTCACTGTCGGCCGATGACTTCAAGGCGGTGTTCCGCGGGCACCCGGGTGGTGTCGCCGTGATCACCGCCGACGACGGCACGGGTCCCGTCGCGCTGACGGCGACCTCGGTGTCGTCCGTGAGTGCCGACCCACCGCTGCTGGTGTTCTCTGTCTCGGCGCAGTCATCGAGCGCACGCGCCCTCGCTGCGGCGAAGACCGTGGTCGTCCATCTGCTCGATGCCGAAGACCTGCCCCTCGCGCGCCTCGGAGCCACGAGCGGCGTCGATCGCTTCGCCGACACCGCATCCTGGTCGCGCCTTGTGACCGGCGAACCCGTGTATCACGGTGTACGGGCCTGGATCAGGGGCGCCGTCGTCAACCGGATGGATGCCGGGGGCTCCACGATCTTCGCCGTCCACGCACTGCAGTCCAGCCTGTCGCGGGACCCCGCCGCGGGCGAGGCAGGCAACGCGCTGGTCTACCACAACCGGACGTGGCACCGTCTGGGCGACCACTCGCGCATCGACTGACCGCTCCGCACGACGGCGCTGTCATCGCTGCTGCCCCGTGTCAACCCCGGTGACCGCCGCGACGCGCGCTCGTAACCTCGGACCACCCCCTGACGGAAGGTGGCCCGATGGCCGACATTCGCGCGATCGCGCTCAACTGCACGTTGACGAAGTCCCCGGCTCCCTCGAGCACCGAGCTGCTCACGAATCAGATCCTGACCGCCCTCGCGGACCTCGGCGCCGCTACCTCGCAGGTGCGGATCATCGACGAGAACGTGGCACCGGGCGTCGAGAAGGACATGGGTGAGGGCGACGGCTGGCCACGCATCCGGGAGCTCATCCTCGCGTCGGACATCGTCGTGGTGTGCACACCCATCTGGATGGGTCATATGTCGAGCGTGGCGCAGGGCGTGCTCGAGCGGCTGGACGCCGAACTCTCCGAGACGGACGACGCGGGACGTCCGATCCTCTTCGGCAAGGTCGCCGTCACCGGGATCGTCGGCAACGAAGACGGGGCGCACAAGGCGACCGCGGACCTCTTCCAGGGACTGTCGGACGTCGGATTCACCCTGCCCGCGCAGGGCGGAACCTATTGGGTCGGCGAGGCGATGCAGACCGTCGACTACCGCGATCTCGACGAGACCCCGGAATCCGTGGCGAACGCGACGGCGACGCTCGCCCGCAACGCCGTGCATCTGGCGAGCACGTTGCGGGAGCGCCCGTACCCCGCCGGCTGATGCGACCCCGACCCGTGGGGAGGGCTTCGACACCCGGTACAGCGTGACGCGCGAGAACGGCCTAGATTCGTAATCTCCAGCGGCACGAGTGCGAGAACGGGAGACGATCATGAGCGATCTGTCGAGCTTCATCCGCCCGGAGGTTCCGCCGAGCGGCGACGGGTGCCTCGAGTGCGACGAGACCGGCAGCTGGTGGGTGCACCTGCGTCGATGCGCGGCGTGCGGCCACATCGGCTGCTGCGACGACTCGCTCAATCGGCATGCGACGTCGCATTGGCAACAGACCGGACACCGCGTCATGCGCTCGTTCGAGCCGGGCGAGGACTGGTTCTGGGACTTCGAGACCGAGAGCGAGATCGACGGACCGCACCTCACTCCCCCGCAGGCGCACCCGGCGGACCAGGGCGCCCCCGGACCGACGGCGCGCGTGCCGGGTGATTGGCAGAGGATCCTCGCGCGGCGAGGCCGGTGAGGCGCGCCTAGGGTCCTTCGTCGCCCACGGTGACCCGGACGATCGCCTGCAGGACGACACCCGGCGCCTCGATCGCGGCGAAGTGTCCGGCATCCGGAATCCTCTGCTCGCGGAAGTCGGGGATGGTTCGGGCGAACCACGCGCTGTCGGACGCGGACGAGAATGCGTCCCGTTGCCCGCGAACGCATCGCACGGGGCAGCGGATGTCCGCGAAGACGCGCAGGTCGTACCGTGCCGCAGCGCGCGCGGCGTGAACGAACGCGGAGGGTCTCAGTTCGTCGGCGAACGCGTCGATCACACTCGCATCCACCACCGCACGGTCTGCGAACAGCGGCGCCGAGAGCAGGCGCAGCATGCCGAGCGCGCGCAGCGCACGGACGACGGCCACGCTTCCGAACGCCTCCAGGGTCCGCATCGCGACGAGCATCCCCGCGAACCAGGGAAGGCGGAGCCCCCCGCGCACCGGCCTGCGCACGGCGTCGATCACGGCGGGCCCCGTCGGCGAGACGAGCACGACGGAGGCCGTCGCGTCCGGTTCCCGTCCGGCGAGATCGAGGGCGAGAAAACCACCGAGCGAGTGACCGACGAGGCGCCAGCGGACGTATCCGAGCGCGGTCGCGATCTCGGCGAGCGCGGCGCTGAAGTGCCCTATTCCGGCCGACCGCCAGTCCGGGTCGGCCGATTCTCCCCACCCCGGCAGATCGGGCACCACGAGATCCGTCAGGGGCAACCCCCGGCGGTCCGCGTACGCGATCAGCGGAGTCCACGTGGTCCACGAACCCGCGGCACCATGCACGAGGATGGTTGCGGTCTCGCTCGCCCGCCGTCCCGTACGCACGACGATCGGTCCGAGCGACGTCGCGATGACGACGCGCTCGAGTCCCAGGAGCGTCTCGTCCGAGACGAGGCGCGTCGGCGAAGCATCCGGCGGCGCATCCCCGAGGGAGGCACGAAAAGCATCCGATCGCATGTTTCCTATTCGGAGCCGTGCCCCGGACAGTTTGCCGCGGGTCAGCGCCCCGTGTCGTCGCCGAATACGCGGTCGTGCACCGGATGGGGTGGCTCGAAGGTCGCGAGAGCCAACGCCAGCATCGAGTAGTACCCGCACAACCAGACGAGCTCGGCGAGGGCCCGTTCGCCGAGCTCTGTGAGCGCGCGGTCGTACTGGGCATCGTCGAGACGGCCCGCGGCGAGCATCGCGGCGACGGCCGCGAATGCGCCGTCCACCGTCGGCGACCATCCCGACGGCGTTCCGCGGCGCCGGATCATGCCGAGCGCCTCGTCGCCGAGACCCGCGGCCCGCGCGGCACCCTCGTGCGCGATCCACTCGAATTCGCAGCGGTGGTGCGCGGCGACCAGGAGGATCGCGCCCTCCCGCACGAGGGGCGTCAGAGTGCCGGCGTACCGCAGCGCAGCACCGAGCGCCTGCACGGCGTCGCCGACCGCCGGGGCGATCGTCATGACCGCGAAGGGGCCGAGCAGGGCGCCCGACGCGTCGACGAGGGGCACCGCGGGGGTCGACGCCCGCGGCCCCGTGGCGATGCGGTCGTGAAGCGCACGCTGGTCGGGTTCCAGCTCCCCCGGCGGGCGCAGGGGGTACCGGGGTCGCTTCGCTGCCATCGCGGGTCAGTCGACGACGACGGGGGTCCCGTAGACGTGGAACTCGGGAGGGATGGGCGCGCCCCAGCCGGGCTTCTTCGCCCATTCCTCGGCCGTCCACACGTACGCCTCGGCGTCGGGCGCGAAGACCAGGTACCCCCCGTTGGCCACCTCGATCCGGTTGCCGCCGGGCTCGCGGGTGTAGAGATAGAACCCCTGGATCGCGGTGTGGCGCGAGGGACCCGCCTCGATGTAGATCCGCGCGTCGGTGAAGATCTCGGCCGCGCGCAGCACCTCCTCGCGCGTGTCGACGAGGTACGCGAAGTGATGCAGGCGCCCGCTCCCGCTCGTCTTCTCCTGCGTGTAGATCAGTTCGTGACCCTGGATGGAGCTGCTCATCCACGCCCCGGCCTCGGCGTCGTCGGGAAGACGGATGATCTCGTAGGTGCGGAGCCCGAAGCCGCGCTCCCAGAACTCTCGGCAGGCGCGCACGTCGCGCGCGAGCAGGTTGACGTGGTCGACGTGCCGTACGTTCGCGCCGCGGCCCGCGTACTTCTGGAAGTTCGTGGGGATCACGGGACGCTCGCCGTCGGGCGCTTCGTACCGCGTCGTCTCGTAATAGAGGCGGAAGAGGTGACCGTCGGGGTCGGCGAACTCGTAGGCCGGACCGATGCCCTGATCGGGATCGAGCCAGGTCCCCGCGTGCCCGTTCGCCTCGAGCCAGGCGACGCGCCGATCGAGGGCCTGCGGGCTCGCCATGCGCCACGAGACGAAGCCGAGGCCCGCGCGGTCGGACGCGATGATCTTCAGCGACCACGCCTCGTAGTCCCCGAAGGCGCGGAGGTAGTGCGCGTCGCCCTCCACCGCGACGACCTGCATGCCGAGGAGGTCGACGAAATAGGCGAGCGTCTCCTCGATCGTCGGGGTCAGGATCGCGTGGTGGCCGAGGTGCGCGAGGTCGTGGACGGGTTCTACGCTGTGCGTGGTCATCTCTCCTGCTTTCACATGTGGTTCGGGACGGCGCCCGGTGCGAGGTCCGGTCGGCGGAACACGGGACGGATGATGCGCTCCGCGATCCGCCATCCCGCGCCGTCCACCCGCCGATAGGTGTCCTGGAAGTCAGCCACCATGTAGACGTCGACGCCGACCGGTGGGTCCGCATTGCTGGCGAAGGTGTGCCAGCTGCCCCGCCCGAGCACCGCACCGCCGGCCCCCTCCTCCAGGAGGAGGTTTCCGAGGCCGTGACGTGTCGTGCGCGTGCCCTCCCGCGAGAGGAAGGACGCGATGACCCGCTCCACGTCGTGGAATTCGCGCCCGACGCTGACGTAGTGGACATCGGCCGCGAGCACGTCGCGGAGCGCGTCGGGGTCGCCGAGATCCAGGGCCCACGCGAAGCGCGCGTTGAGGTCGGCGATCGCGGCGCGGGTTTCGAGGTCGAGGACGCTCATCGTCGTTCCACGGGGTTCGAGAGCGTCCCGATCCCCTGGATCGCGACCTCGATGACACCGCCGAGCGTCGTCAGGTCGACGTTCTGCACCGCGCCTCCGGCGGACGAGCGCTTCAGCGCCGTGCCCATCGCGATGATGTCGCCGGACTCGAGGGTGAGGTAGCTCGACGCGAAGGATACGACTTCCGCGACGCTGAAGCGCAGGTTGGCGGTGTTGTCGTCGGTGACGAGTCGCCCGTCGTGCGAGCACGTGATGCGCAGGTCGTGCGGATCGGGGATCGCGTCGGCTGTCACCACCCAGGGTCCCAACGGTCCGAAGGTGTCCGTGCCCTTGTATCGAGCGGGATAGCTGACCCAGCTCTCGACGTAGCGGATGCCGTCCGCGGCCGCCGGATCGGGGTGGATGGCGCGGTAGTGGAACGTATCCGCGTCGCGCATCGTGGGGGACGTGAGGTCGTTGATGATCGTGTACCCGAAGACGTGATCCTGCGCTGCGTCCACGGGGATGTCGGATCCGCCCTGGCCGACCACCACCGCGAGTTCGGGCTCGGGGTGGACGCGGCCGAACTCGGGACGCAGCCGGATCGCGCGGCCGTGACCGATGAGCGACGACGACGGTTTGACGAACATCGCGGGTGTATCGGGGCCCGACAGGATGCGGTCGGGATTGGCGCTGTTGTTGAGCGCGACGCAGAGCACCTTCCCCGGTCGGCGGACGGGCGGATGCCACGTCATCCCCACGAGCGGGATGCGCTCTCCGTCACGAAGGGCCTCGTCGACCGCGGCGCGCCACCGTTCCTCGGGCTCGCGCAGAAGGCCCTCGACGTCGGTGTAGCGCTCCGGCAGAGCGACCGCGGCTTCCTCGTCGGCCCGCACCACGACGACCGGCGCGCCGTCGATCTCGATGCATCCGATGTGCATGTTCCGCCTCTCGTCCGCGCGCAGGAACACCACGCGACGCGCTCGACTCTAGGAGGGGCGGCCAGGCGCCCGACATGACAGTCCCGCCCGATAGTTGTCGAGGCGCGCACGACCCCGCGGCAGCTCGGACGAGCCGCTTAGGCTGACGACATGCGAGCGAGCGACGCGGGTCGCGCGACGACAGACGACGAGGTCATCGCGCGCCTCACCCGCGAAGTGGGTCCCCGTGTGACCTCCGACGTCCGCTCGCTGGATGAAACCCGGGCGGATGCCTCGGGCCATCTCTCCCCCGGGCGGCCGCTGGCGATGGTCTCGGCGGAGAGTGTCCCCGACGTGCGGAACGTGCTCCGGGTCGCCACGGCTACGCGCACCCCGGTCGTGACCCGCGGCGCGGGCACGGGCGCAGCGGGTGCCGCCATCGCCGGACCGGGCGAGATCGTGCTGTCGACGACGCGGATGGACCGCATCCTCGAGGTACGACCCGACGACATGCTGGCGGTCGTGGAACCGGGGATCCTCAACGGCACGCTGAACGCTCACCTCGCCGAACGGGACCTCTGGTGGGCGCCCGACCCGGCCAGTCGGGACATCTCGACCGTCGGCGGCAACATCGCCACGGGGGCGGGCGGCCTGCTCTGCGCGAAGTACGGCACCGTGCGGGACGCGGTGCTCGGGATGGATGTCGTGCTCGCGGACGGTCGGCCGATGCGGCTCGGCCGCCGGAGCGTGAAGGGCGTCACGGGTCTCGACCTCACGTCGCTCATGATCGGCTCGGAGGGGACCCTCGCGGTCATCGTGTCGGCCACCCTCAAGCTGCGCCGTCTTCCGGGACCGCCGCACACCGTGCTGGCGACCTTCGCGACGGTCCGCGAGGCGGCCGCGGGCGCCGCCGCCGTGGTCGCGTCGGGCGTGCAGCCGGCGATCATGGAGCTCATGGATGCCGCGTCGCTCGGCGCCGTGCACGCGCTGCTCAGGCTCCCGGCCCCGCCCGCGGACGCGGCGCCGCTGACGATCCCGACGGATGGCGCGGCGGCGGCCGCGGAGGCCGCCGCGATCGAGTCCACGCTGCGTGCACTCGGCGCCGAGACGACGCTCTCGGACGACGCCGCCGACGGAGAGCGCCTTCTCACCATCCGCCGGTCGGCGCACGCGGCGATGACGGCACTCGGCGACACCCTGCTCGAGGACGTCGCGGTGCCGCGCAGTGCCCTGCCCGCGATGTTCGACGAGATCTCGCGCATCGAGCGCCAGTACGGCCTGACGATTCCGACCATCGCCCACGCCGGGGACGGCAACCTGCACCCGAGCTTCGTGTTCACCGGTCCCGAGGTCCCCGACGAGGTCTGGGCGGCCGCCGGCGACCTGTTCGCCTCGGCGCTCCGGCTCGGGGGCACCCTCACGGGCGAGCACGGCGTCGGGTTGCTCAAGCGCCGGTGGCTCGCGGACGAGCTGGGAGCGGACCAGTGGGAGCTGCAGCGGCAGATCAAGAACGTCTTCGATCCCCTCGGCATCCTCAATCCCGGAAAGGTGTTCGGCGCATGACCCGTTCGGCAGGCGGCGCCCGGCCCGCCCGGCTCGGGGTTCGCGATGTCGCCGCCATGATCCAATGGCGCGGTCGACGATCCGATGCACCGGGCGTCGTCGCCTCGACGCACTCCATCGCGGATCTCCGCGTGGTCGCGAAGCGCACGGTGCCGAAACCGATCTTCGATTTCATCGACGGCGGCGCGGGCGACGAAGTAGCCGTCCGCCGCAATGTCGAGCGCTTCGAGGCGGCCTCGCTCGTGCCGCGCGTCCTCCGCGATGTCTCGCGGATCGACACCTCCACGAGCTTCCTGGGGTCCGCTGCTCGCGCGCCTTTCGGGTTCGCCCCCGTCGGCATGGCGCGCCTCGCCCATCCCGACGGCGAGCTCGCGGCCGTGCGGGCCGCCGCTCGCCTCGGTGTGCCCCACGTGCTCTCGACGATGGCGTCGTCCTCCCTCGAGTCCGTCGCCGAGGCGGCACCCGACGCCGATCGGTGGTTCCAGCTCTACCTCTGGAAGGACCGAGCGGCATCCGAGACGCTCGTCCGCCGCGCCTCCGCGCTGGGGTATCGCGCGCTCGTCCTCACGGTCGACGTGCCGGTCGCGGGCCAGCGTCTGCGCGACGCGCGCAACGGCATGACGCTCCCGCCGAGCTTCCCCCTGCGCTCCGTCGCGGGCCTCGCGCGCCATCCGCGGTGGCTCGTGCGGACCCTCCGGAGCGAGCCGCTCGGCTTCGCGGCGCTCGACCTGAAACCCGCAGGATTCGCGGAACAGTCGAACGCGATCCTGGATGCCTCGGCCACGTTCGTCGATCTCTCCTGGATGCGGAGCATCTGGCACGGCCCGATCGTCGTGAAGGGGATCCTCTCCGCCGCCGATGCCGCGGAGGCGGTGCGGCTCGGCGCGGACGCGGTGATCGTCTCGAACCACGGCGGCCGCCAGCTCGAGAACGTCGTCTCGACGTGGGACGCCCTCGCTGCCGTGCGCGAAGCGGTCGGTGATCGCGCCGCCGTCTATCTCGACGGGGGCATCCGGTCGGGCGTGCACATCGCCGCGGCTCTGGCGGCCGGCGCGGACGCCGTGTTCGTGGGTCGTGCCTACGTCTACGGGCTGATGGCGGGCGGCGAGGCGGGAGCCCTTCGGGCGGGTCGGATGCTTCAGTCCGGCCTCGCGCGCACGATGGCGCTGCTCGGCGCCCCGACGACCGGGGATCTCACCGCCGACATGGTGCACGCTCCCGCGCGGGACTGACCCCCGCGCGCGACCCCCTGGACGCAGAAGCGGGACGCCGCCGCGCGACGCCCCGCTTCTGCGTGCCCGATCAGGTCGTGATGACCTTCGGGGCGGCGACGGCCTTGAGTCCGTTCACGCCGAACTCCAGTCCGTACCCCGAACCCTTGACGCCGCCGAACGCGACCATGGGGTTCAACGTGCCGTGCTGGTTGATCCAGACCGTGCCGCTCTCGATCAGGTCCGCGACACGACGCGCCTCGACGGGATCGCCCCAGACGGATGCCCCGAGACCCTGCTCCGAGGAGTTGGCCCGAGCCACCGCGTCGTCGATGTCCGTGTAGCGGATAACGGGGATGACGGGGCCGAACTGCTCCTCGTCGACCAGCGGCGCGCCGTCCTCGATGTCGGCGACGACGGTCGCCCGATAGAAGTGCGGTCCCAGTTCGGGCGCCGCCTCTCCACCGGTCGCGATGCGCGCACCGCGCGAACGCGCATCGTCGACCAGGCGTGTCACGATGTCGAACTGCTGGGCCGTCGACAGGGGGCCGAGCTGACTGTCCTCGCTCGTCCCGGGACCGAGTCGCATCGATTCCGCGACCCGGACCAGCTCGTCGACGACGTCGTCGTAGACCGAGTCGTGGACGTAGAGCCGTTTGAGGGCGGCGCAGGTCTGACCCGTGTTGATGAACGCTCCCCAGAACAGACCCTCGGCGATCGCTTTCGCATCGCTGCCCGGCAGCACGATGCCGGGATCGTTGCCGCCCAGCTCGAGGGTCAGGCGGGCGAGGTTGCTCGCCGACCCCTTGACGATCTCCCGCCCGGTCTTGGTGGACCCGGTGAACATGACCTTGTCGATCCCCGGATGCGAGGCGATCGCCACGCCGACCTCGCGCCCGCCCGTGACCACCTGGAGCACGTCCCGCGGCAGATGACGGTTCATCAACTCGACCACGGCGAGCACGCTGAGCGGCGTGTACTCGCTCGGCTTGGCCACGACCGTGTTGCCCATTCGCAGGGCGGGCGCGATCTGCCAGATGGCGATGAGCGCGGGCCAGTTCCACGGTCCTATCGCACCGACGACCCCCAGCGGGACATAGTGCAGCTCGGACCGGGTCCCCTCGGCTTCGAAGAGGACCTCGGTATCGAGGACGGTGTCGGCGGCGCTGCGAATCCAGACCGCGCACCCCGCCGCCTCGAAGCGCGCCCCCGGGCCGTTCAGAGGCTTGCCCTGCTCGCGCGCGATGATCTGCGCGAGTTCTTCGGCGTGCGCGTCGACCTCGTCCGCCGCGAGGTGCAGCAGCCGCGTGCGCTCGGCGTGCCCGAGCCCCGCCCACGCGGACTGCGCGGCCTTCGCTCGGTCGATCGCCGCGTCGAGGTCGGCGACCGTCTGCTCGCGGACGTGACCGATCGTCTCGCCGGACGCGGCGTCCGGTATCGACCGGCCCTCGTCGGACGCGACCGTGATCGCGTCGAGGAGCGTCGAAGTTTCGTTCGTCATGGGTTTCCCTCCGGGGAATGGTTGTCGGATCGGGTGTCAGCGGTCTGCGAACTCGGCGATGCACTCGAGCGTGGCGTCCGGGGCCTCGACGTCGGCATACGTGTCGAGTCCGGCGAGGTAGTCATCGAGCACGCCCTGCGCGTTGTTCAGGCCCTGGCCCGTGGCCAGCTCCACCCAGGCGTCGAGCATCGAGTCGCCCGTGGACGACTCCCAGGCCGCTGTCTCTGACTCGCCCCACGCGTTGAGGTCCTCGACGGTCGGGGCGTCCAGCATCTGCGGGCACTGCTCGGCCGCCTTGGCGTTGTACGCCTCGGCCCCGGCGCCCGAGTTGAGCTCTTCGGCCACCTCGTCGAAGACGGCCTTGAGCTCATCCGACAGGCCGTCGTACGCGCTGGCCGACAGCCACATGCCGAAGGCGGAATACTGCCCGAACCCGGGGTCCGTCCAGTAGGGCAGCAGCTCGTTGAGCCGATAGTTCACGGGGAAGTCCATGCCCGCACCGACCGCATCGGCGAGACCGCGCTCGACTCCCTCGTAGGTCTCGTTGGCGGGGAGGGCGACGATGTTCGCGCCCGCACCCTGGAACAACTGCTGCGCCAGCGGACCCGACACGCGCACCGCGAGGCCGGACAGGCCGGCCGTGTCTGTGACGGGCTCCTTCGTGCCGAGCAACAGTCGTCCGACGGGCCAGGTCGCCAGGTAGTGCAGCTCGTTGCCCTCCATCACGGCCTGCGCGTCGGGGTTGTCCTGGTGCAGGTCGTAGAGCGACTGCATGATGGCCTGCCAGTTCTGGCCGATGAACGGGATGCTGACGACGCTCGTCGACGGGAAGTACTGGGGTGTGTAGTCCGGGATGGTCACGCCGATGTCGGCACGGCCGTCGCGCACGCACTCGACGATCTCGGGGGCTGCGCAGAGCGAGTACGCCTCGGTCCGCTCGAACGCGACCTTGCCGTCGCTGCGTGCCTCGATCTCGTCGAGGAACCAGTCCTGGACCGCCGCGTTGGGGGTGCCGTCGATCGCCGCTGTCACGAGGGTGAGCGTGACCTCCGGCTCACCGCCGCCTTCCGACGCACCTCCTTCCGGTTCGGCGACGACGCCGGAACAGGCGCTGACGAGGAGTCCGGCGCTGACGAGGGCGGTGAGGGCGAACACCCTCCGGCCGCGTGTGGATCGCTGTGTGAACATCGTTGTTCGTCCTCTCCGTGCATCAGAGTGATGGGGCCCGGCGACAACCGTGTCGCCGCATCGTGTTCCTCCACCTTCGCCCGCCCGCGCTCCGTGTGGTTGTCCACCGGCGAACGGAGTATGGTCCGCGCGCGAAGATCCCCGCGCACGTCCTCCGTCCTCCGGTCAGCGCGCGACGAGAGAGGGGAGGAAGAGCGTTATCGCGGGGAAGAGGAAGAGGATCGTCGTCGTGACGAAGTCGATCCCCACGAGCGGGAGCACCCCGCGAAAGACGGTCTCGGGTTTGACACCGGTCGTCCCCGAGACCACGAAGGTGAGGATTCCCACCGGCGGGGTCACCATCCCGATCTCGATCAGCTTGACGATCAGGATGCCGAGCCAGATCCCGTCGAAGCCGAACTCCGTTGCCACGGGGTACAGGATCGGGACCGTGATGACGAGGATCGACATCGACTCCAGGAACATGCCCATGGGCACGAGGCAGAGCAGCAGCAGGGCCATGACCACCATCGGGGGGAAGGGCAGTACGCCCACCCAGTCCGAGATCGCGCGGGTGACACCGGCGGCGACGAAGAAGGTCGACAGGATCGCCGAGCCGATGACGATGAAGAAGACCATGGCGGTCGTCTCGGCCGTGTCGAGGAGCGAGATCCGGAACGCCCGGAGGATGCGTCGGAGCCCCTGCCGACGATTCTCGACGACCAGGATGACGAGCGCCGCGAGGGCGCCCATCGCGGCCGACTCGGTCGCGGTGAAGATCCCCGAGTACATCCCGCCGAGGACGACGGTGAAGAGGATGGCGATGTAGGCCACTCCGCGCCAGGGCAGCGCCCGCAGCGACGACCGTGGGGCGGTGGCCGCCTTCACGGCGGCGGTGCGGGGCTCGGCCGTCCGCACGGTCGTGTCGGTCGACATCGCACGCGCCGCACGGCCCGCGCCCGCCGATGTCCGCTTCTCGCGCAGTTCCGCCCGGGCGTCGTCGACGGCCTCGGAGAGGTCGCCACCGGTGGCCTCGCGGCGGATCGTCCGCTGCCCGACGAGCATGATGTACGTGATGTAGCCGAGGGCCGAGAGCAGGCCGGGGATGATACCCGCGGCGAGCATCTGCGATACCGACTCCCCCGCGAGCACCGCGTACAGCACCAGGAACGTGCTCGGGGGGATCATCACGCCGAGGGTCCCCGCGATCGCGACGATTCCCGTGGCGAGACTCGCCGGGTACCCCTTGGCGCGCATCTGGTCCACCGAGAGCTTCGCCATGGTCGCGGCGGTGCCGATGCTCGATCCCGAGACGGCGGCGAATCCGGCGCATGCCATGACCGTCGCGACGCCGAGTCCCCCGGGCGCGCGCCGGACGAAGTGATTGGCCACGGCGAAGACGTTCTCGGCGATGTTCGCGCGGACCGCCAGCATCCCCATCAGGATGAACATGGGGATGATCGTGAGCGTGAAGCTCGCCGACGTCGTGAACGGTGCGGCGCCCAGCGTGTTGCTCGCGTAGCCGAAGCCCTGCAACAGGATCAGGCCGAGACCGCCCGCGCCGGCGAGGCTGACGGCGACCGGCACCTTGATCGCGAGCAGCGCGAACATCACGAGCAGCGTCAGAATGACGATCTGGTAGATCTGCATGACGTTCCTCAGGCTCGCTCGGTGGGGGCGGACTCGGATGCGGTCTCGGCGATGATCAGCTCTTCCGTGTTGCGCCGGCCCAGCACCGCGCGATGGCGGACGGAACGGGCGACGTTGACCACGCACACGAGCAGCAGTGCGGCGAAGCCGACGACGATGATCCACCGCAGCGGCCAGGTCGGCCACTGGACGAGACCCATGCGCGTTTCGTTCAGCCGCGTCGCGCTCGCCGCTCGCGCCCCGGATGCGAACGTGAGCCAGGCGACGACGAGTGAGCAGAAGACCCACGCCGAGATGTCGAACACACGATTCCATCCCTCCCCGAGGCGATCGGCCAGCAGCGTGACCGAGACGTGGGCCCCGGTGACACCGGCCCACGCGAGCGCGAAGAAGATGGCGACGACGAGCGCGCCCTCCGAGATCTCGAGCATCGCCGGGACACTGCTGTTGGTGACGAACCGCCCCGTGACATCGACGACGATCGCCGCCATGAGCACGACGATCGCCGCGGCGGCGATCACCGCCATCACTCGGCTGAGCGCGATGACGAATCGTTCCATCGCTCCCCCTACCGGCTTTCCCAGTGGGTGTAGGCCAGCGTGTGATCGACCGGTCCGAGCGCCTCGAGCGCATCCTCGAGAGAACGTGTCACCGCCTCGCAGACGGGCGCATCGTGATCCACCGCGTGCTGTAGCTCCCGGGCGATGCGCACGTCCTTCGTGATCAGAGGAAGGGCGAAACCGCTCGCGAACTGACGCTCGACGACGTGCGGACCGAACACGTGGGTCGTCGAGAAGCTCTGTCCGGTCGAGTCGTTGAAGACATCGACCATCAGCCGGGGGTCGAGTCCGAATCGCTCGCCCGCCACGAGGGCCTCGGAGGTCGCGACGAACGCCGCACCCGCGACGAAGTTGTTCAGTGCCTTCATGGCGTGGCCCGTTCCGAGCTTGCCGGTCCGGTAGATCGCCCGGCTCATGGTCTCGATGACGGGAACGGCGCGCTCGGCCGCAGCGTCGTCGTCCGCGCCCATCATGATCGCGAGGGTGCCCGCGACGGCGCGCTCGCGCGCACCCGATACCGGCGCGTCGACCATGGCGACGCCGGACGCGGCGAGCGCCCGGCCCGTCTCGACGGTCTCGGTCGGGTCCGAGGAGCTCATGTCGACGACCACGGCGCCGGGGCCGAACGGGATGCGCGAGGTGCCGTCGGGCGTCAGCAGCACCGACCGCACGATCGCGCTGGTGGGGAGCATGAGCACGACGACCGCGCACTCCGCCAGTTCGGTCACATCCTGCACCGCCGTCGCGCCGATGCGCTCGGCGACCGCTCGCGCGGCATCCGGATCGACATCGTAGACGCGCAGGTCATACCCGCCCGCCGCGATGTTGGCCGCCATCGGCGCCCCCATCGTGCCGAGTCCGATGAACCCGACGATCTCTTTCTGGTTGACGGTCATTGACTCGCCTTCTTTCCCGATGCAGCGCGCGGAGAGGGCGCGGATGTCTTCCCCGTCGCCACGGTGGCGGTCGCTTCTCCGTCGAGGTCCGATTCGATGCCCATCTCGGCGAAGACGGCGTCGAGCGCGCGGAGCCCCTCCACCGCCGCCGGAATGCCGCAGTACAACACCGCCTGCACCACGATCTCGCGCAGTTCGAGGGGCGTCACGCCGTTCTCGATCGCACCCCGCGCGTGCACCTTCATCTCGTGCGGCTTGCCCGTCGCCACCAGCATGGCGAACGTCACCTTGCTGCGGTCGGGGATCGACAGGCCCGGGCGCTGCCAGATGTCGCCGAAGCAGTACCTCGTCACGAAATCCTGAAGCTTGTCGTTCAGGTCGGTGGTGTGATCCACCTGGTCCTCGGCGCCCGCGGGGCCGAACATCTTCCTCCGCTGCACAATGCCGATCTCGTACAGTTCGTCTCGCACTACCACTGTGGATCCCTCCGTGTCCGGCTTCCTCGCCGTGGACTCCGCTCAGTCTGCGCGACGCCCGCGGCAGTCGTCTTGTCGGTTGGCGCACCACAGTGCGTCAACGGCGCACGCACCGAAGGGGTCGGGTCAGGCACTCAGCCGGGCGCTACGGAACTCGCGGGGCGCCTGGCCGAAGTGCGCTTTGAAGATCTTGCTGAAGTGACTCGCGTCCGGGAATCCCCAGCGCTGCGCGATCTCCGACACCGACAGCGACGTCTGCGCCGGATCGCTCAGATCGATCTCGCAGTGCTGCAGTCGACGAGAACGGATGTAGCTCGAAACCGTCAGGCCCTCCTCCCGGAAGAGGTACTGGAGATAGCGGACCGAGATGAAGTGCGTGCGCGCGATCGTCCCGGCGCTGAGGTCGGGGTCGTTCAGGTGGGCATCGATGTAGAGCTTGAAGACGCGCATCTCGGCACGCCGCGACTCGCCCCAGTGGTCCTCTTCCTCCGACAACTGGGCATAGACCAGAGCCGTCAGCAGATCGAGGACGCTGCGCAGGATCCGGACGCCCGCGATCCCGGACAGACTGTCGAGGTTCTCGCCCAGGTGGCGCATGAACGGCGAGATGAGCGCGCCGATTCCCTCGTCGCCCGGCAGCCGGATGGCGGTGATGCGTCGGATCAGACTCGAGGGCACGTCGAAGACGCCCTGGGGGAATGCCATCACGAGACATCGCACGTCACTGGTGAACTCGAGGGTGTACGGACGACTGGTGTCGTACAGCGCGATGTCCCCCGGGCGCAGGACCGCCTCGCGACCGTCCTGCGCGACGATGCCCGAACCGTCCAGCTGCAGGCTCAGTTTGTAGTGTTTCGGATCGGTCGCCGAGATGAGCGAGTCGGTCCGGAGCACGCGATGCGGGCTCGCCACGATCTGTGTGATGCACGTCTCATCGATGTAGCGCCAGCGGATCGACCCCTCGAAGCGGCCCTCCGCGGCGAGCTGCAGCGGGACGAAGCGGTTGCCGGCGACGATGCGCCACTCCCCGAGCGACGACGCGCTCGCGGACTCCACGCCCAGGTCGGATGAGTGATGCTCGATGATGTGGGCCACGTGCGCTCCCTCGAAGACTCGGCCCGCGCATGGACGCCATCGCCCATGTCACGGGGCATCGTCGACCATGACGATTCCCCTCCGGACCTTCCGATCGCTGCCAGAGTAACCCGGGCACCCGCTCTTCGGGGAGGGTGCAGACGCATGGATTCCGGCCCGGCTTGTCCACACGCGCACAGTCGTAGGCAGATCGCGACGGCGGGGCGGACGGACGCGGCCCCGATCGTCAGACTGAGGGCCCACCCCTGCGAGGAGGCATCCGTGCACAAGCTCATCGTCCTGTACCCGGCCCCCGAAGACCCCGCGGCATTCGAGGAGTATTACCGCAGCACCCACCTTCCGCTCGCGAAGAAGCTGCCGGGCACTCTCGCTCAGCGCTTCACGCTCTCGGTCGACGCAGCCGAGGGCGAGAGCCCCTACTTCGCGATCTTCGAGGCCGACTTCGTCGACAAGGCCGCCATGATCGCCGCGATCACGTCGCCCGAGGGCCAGGCCGTCCAGGGCGATGTCCCCAACTACGCGACGGGTGGGGCCATCGTGCTCGATTTCGAGGTCGAAGCCGTTCCCTGACCGCCGGAGGGCGTGGTGTCACGCAGGCCCGCCCGGCCCGCCGTCGAGATCAGCATGTCCAGGAGCGCGCCATAGCGTGCGGTGCGGGGTGCGCCCGACGGGCGCGCGAGCCCGACGATGGTCGGCGGAACCCGGTCGGCGATGTCGAGACGCCGGACGACGTGCCCGTCGTAGGTGCGCGACGTCGCGGCCCGCTGGAACATGACGGCGTAGCCGAGCCCCCGTCCGACGAGACAACGCACCAGCTCGTAGTTGCCCGTGACATGCCCGACGGAGGGTTCGAGGCCGAGGGTCTCGAAGATGTGCTCGGTGTTCTTGCGCGCGGGGTGAACGTCCAGCGCGATCAGCGGCTCGTGCGCGAGTTCGGCGAGGTGGATCTTCCGCCGATCGGCCAGGGGGTGGCGTCCGCCGACGAGGACGTGCGGACGGAAGTTCTGCACCGGATCGAACGAGAGATGCCCCGAGACGTCGACGCTGTAGAGCAGGGCCACGTCGATGCGGCCCTGCAGCAGCATCTCGTCCAGGTGCGCGGCATCCGCCTCGACGATGTCGAGCTGAAGCCCGGGGTGCGTCTCGCGGAAATGCTCGAGAATGCCGGGCAGGAAGAACGGGGTCAGGGTTGCGAAGCATCCGATGCTGAAACGTCCCGTGAGCGCCCCGAGCGATTGGCCGGCCTCGCCGGCGAGGGTCTCGGCCCCCGCGAGGAGACGCCGCGCGTGCGAGAGCATCCGAGACCCGACGGCCGTCAGCGTCATTCCCTTGCCCTTGCGGCGGACGAAGAGCTGGACGCCCAGGTGACGTTCGAGTTCGTCGAGCGCGAGCGCGAGGCCCGGAGGGCTCACGCGGCACCTCTCGGCCGCGGCGGAGAGCGAACCCTCGCTCGCGATCGCTTCGAAGTACTCGAGTTGGCGCAGCGTGAAGGGGATCGCAGACATGAAAGATCTCCTGTGGTGAAACGTTGGATAAATATGTTTTACACGGGATTGTCGGGACGACAACACTGGGGAGGTCGAAAGCCGGCTGTCATTCAAGGAGGAATCACCCGTGCCGAACAATCTCGAGGAAGCCATCGCTGCTGCCGGAAACCCGGTCGAGCTGCTGTGGGAATCCCAGTCCCCGCCCGCGGTCGTGCCCCGCGTCGTCCAGGAGTTCAGTAACTGGCGCGACGAGCAGCTCGCGTGGCGTCGCACCGCCGTTCTGTTCGACCAGTCGCACCACATGGCCGACCTCAACATCAAGGGCCCCGACGCCCTCAAGCTGATCAGCGACCTCGCGATCAACAGCGTCGCGAACTTCCCCGTCGACATGGCCAAGCAGTTCGTCGCGGTCAACCACGACGGCTACGTCATCGGCGACAACATCCTCTTCCACCTCGAAGACGACGAGTACCAGGCCGTCGGCATCCCGCCGTCGATCAACTGGATGCACTACCACGCCGTCACGGGCGGGTACGACGTCGAGGTCTGGCGCGACGACAACTCGCTCGTGCGCAAGGGAGACCCCGTCGTCTACCGCTATCAGGTGCAGGGTCCGGGCGCGATGGACGTCATCCGCAAGGCGACCGGCGCGGAGCCGCCGAAGCTGCGGTTCTTCGGCATGACACGCTTCACCATCGGCGGCAAGGAAGTGCGCGCTCTCCGTCACGGCATGGCCGGCGAGCCCGGCTACGAGATGTGGGGCCCGTGGGAGGACAACGAGGTCGTTCACGCCGCTCTGCTCGAGGCGGGCAAGGAGTTCGACCTCGTGCAGGTCGGCGGCCGCGCCTACCACTCCAACGCACTCGAGTCCGGATGGCTCCCCCGGGCCCCGACCGCGATCTACACCGACGAGCGACTCGCGGACTACCGTCGCTGGCTCACGGCGAACGCGTACGAGACCATCTCGCCGCTGGGTGGCAGCTTCCACTCGAACGACATCGAGGACTACTACATCACCCCCTACGAGCTCGACTACGGTCGCCTCGTCGCCTTCGACCACGACTTCATCGGACGTGAGGCGCTCGAGCGGATGGTGGCCGAGGGCAAGACCGACACGCGTCGCAAGGTGACGCTGGTCTGGAACGGCGACGACGTGGCCAAGGCCGTCGGATCGATGTTCCACGAAGGCCCGGGCGCGAAGTACTTCAACCTGCCGATGGCGCTGTACGACACCTTCCACTACGACCGCGTCGAGGCGGACGGCCGCGTCGTCGGCCTGTCGACCTGGACCGGATACTCGGCGAACGAGCGCGCCATCCTGTCGCTCGCCGTCGTGGACCCGGAGTTCGCCGAGCCCGGCACCGAGGTCACGGTGGTCTGGGGCGAGGACACGCCCTCGTCGAAGGTCCAGGTCGAGGATCACGTGCAGGTCAGCATCCGCGCGACGGTCCAGCCTGCGCCGCTCACCGAGCAGGCGCGCACGACCTACCGCGCGAGCGTGCCCGCCTGATCGTCGGCAGTTCACGGAAGGCGGTCTCGGGAGTCTCTCCCGGGACCGCCTTCCCCATTCCGTCATCGATCGCCTCAGGTGTCGATAGAGCATCGATTGCTCCGGATTCGCCTCCGACACTCGCAATCGTGTCAATGTGGGTGTAGGTAAGCGTGCTTGACCGGGGTCCTCGGCGTTTCCCTCCTGATCAGGAAGGGACCCCGACCATGGTCCACAAGCTCATACACAGAAGCGCCGTCCTCCTCGCCTCCGTCGCCGTCATCGGCGTCGCGATCCTTCCCACAGCGGCCAACGCCGCCACGACGATCGACGGCCCGATCGGCCTCGGAGCCGCAGAACCTTTCGCTGTCCTCGCCAGCTCCACGGTCACGGCGGTGCCCGCCACCTCTCCTCAAACGCGGATCGAAGGCGACCTGGGCCTGAGTCCGGGAACCGCAACGCCCGGATACGCCGACATCGACCACATGGGGGCGCTGCACGTCGCCGACGCAACGGCGATCGACGCGCAGATCGCCCTGACCGCCGCCTACGACACGGCGGCGAGTCTCACCCCCACCCAGTCCGGCCTGGTCAACCTCGGAGGATCCTTGGGTCCTGGTGTCTACTCCGGCGATGCGCTCAGCGTCAACGGGGCGTTGGCTCTCACGGGTACCGCGTCATCGGTGTGGGTCTTCCAGGCAGCGTCCTCGTTGACGGTTGCGGATGCCGCGGCGATCACCGTCATCGGCGGAAGCATCTGCAACGTCTTCTGGCAAGTCGGCTCGTCGGCGACGATCGGCACGACGGCGACCATG
>CAYZEL010000010.1:0-28110 GCA_964477515.1 uncultured Microbacterium sp. | reverse complement strand
TCTTCAGCGCGAGGACTTCGGCCCGCTCGCGAGCCTGCGCGATCGGGTAGACCGGCGCGAGCGGGTGTTCGTCGTTGCGAGCGCGCTCGTCGTCGCCCCTGCGCGTTCGTTGCTGCGCGCGCGTTTCAATGACGATGGCCATACGTCCCCCGGCTGTCTCGCTCTACCCCAATGCGATTGCGACGTCATCGGCGCCGTGGTGTGGATCACGTACCACATGAGCGGCTTTCCCCGGCTGCTCGGAGGCCACGCTACCGGGCCGCGCGCGCGGTCGCGCGGTCGCGGTGTGAACATCTTGTGACAAATTCAGCGGGTGATCGCCCCGCCCGCTGACGGGCTCGCGCGGGGCCACCGCCTAGGCTGGATCCCATGTCGGTGACACTGCTCGGCGCCTCCGAGATCCGCCGATTGGCCGCGGAACTCGATGTGACCCCCACGAAGAAGCTCGGTCAGAACTTCGTCGTCGACGCCAACACCGTCCGCCGCATCGTCCAGATCGCTCGCGTGGACGAGGGCGATCGGGTCGTGGAGGTCGGGCCGGGTCTCGGTTCCCTCACCCTCGCGATCCTCGAGGCCGGAGCATCCGTCACCGCCGTCGAGATCGATCACCGCCTCGCCGCCCGCCTGCCCGAAACGGCGCGCGCGCACGGAGTTGCGGATGGCGTCCTCACCGTCGTCGACGCCGATGCGCTGCGGATCACCGAACTCCCGGGCGACCCGCGCGTGCTGGTCGCGAACCTGCCGTACAACGTCTCGGTGCCCGTTCTGCTGCACCTGCTCGAGCACTTCCCCGGTCTCGAGCGCGGCGTCGTGATGGGGCAGGCCGAGGTGGGCGAGCGTCTCGCGGCGCCCCCGGGGTCGAAGGTCTACGGTGCGCCGAGCGTCAAGGCTTCGTGGTACGGCGCGTGGCGTCTCGCCGGAATGGTCTCGCGCCAGGTGTTCTGGCCCGTCCCGAACGTCGACTCGGTGCTCGTCGCCTTCGAACGCGACGACGAGCCGCGGGGGAGCGATGACGACCGTCGCGCGGTCTTCGCGATCGTCGATGCCGCCTTCCAACAGCGCCGCAAGATGTTGCGCCAGGCGCTCGCCGCCGTGCTCGGCGGAAGCGCGGCGGATGCCTCGGCCATCCTCGTCGCGGCCGGTGTCGCGCCGACCGCGCGAGGCGAAGAGCTCGGCATCGACGAGTTCGAACGCATCGCCGCGGCTTTGCGCGAGGCGTCGCCCGCTGCACCGGGGATCGTTAGCCTGGGTGGATGAGCGACTCCGAACGGTTCCCCTCCGTCTCTGAACTGCACCGCCCGTATGCGGCCGCCGCGGAACGCTACAGCGGCACCGGATATCGCCAGGTCGGCACATCCGGGCTCTACCTGCCCCCGATCTCACTCGGCCTGTGGTGGAACTTCGGCGACAACATCCCCTTCGACGACCAGCGCGCGCTGCTGCGCGGCGCCTTCGATCGGGGGATCACGCACTTCGACCTGGCCAACAACTACGGCCCTCCGTACGGCTCGGCCGAAACCAACTTCGGGCGGATGATGCGCGAGGACTTCGCGCCCTATCGCAACGAACTGATCATCTCGTCGAAGGCCGGCTACGACATGTGGCCGGGGCCGTACGGCAACCACGGATCGCGCAAGTACCTGATCGCGTCCGCGGACGAGTCGCTCACGCGCATGGGGCTCGACTACGTCGACATCTTCTACTCGCACCGGGCGGACGCCGTGACCCCGATCGAAGAGACGATCGGCGCGCTCGACACACTCGTCCGGCAGGGCAAGGCGCTGTACGTCGGGATCTCGTCCTACAGCGCCGCGCGAACGGCCGAGGCCGCCGCGGTGGCCCGCTCGCTCGGCACGCCGCTCGTCATCCACCAGCCGTCGTACTCGATCCTCAACCGTTGGGTCGAGGACGGGCTGACGGGTGTCCTGCGTCAGGAGGGCATGGGTGCCATCGCGTTCACGCCCCTCGCGCAGGGCCTGCTGACGTCGAAATACCTGGGCGACGGTTCGGCCGAGCGTGCGCAGACGCGCGGGTCGCTGCCGAGCGGGCGGCTCTCGGACGACGCGGTCGCGAAGCTGCGCGGCCTGGACGTCATCGCGAAGGAACGTGGTCAGACCCTGGCGCAGCTCGCACTGCAGTGGGTGCTGCGTGACGGCGTCGTGACATCGGCGCTGATCGGGGCGTCCCGCACGGAGCAGCTCGACGAGAACATCGCCGCACTCACGGGGCCCGCGTTCGACACCGAGGAACTGGAGCGGATCGACGCGTTGTCGGATTCGCTCGACGTCAACCTGTGGGCGGAGTCGTCTGCGCTGTGAGCACCGCCGGCCCCGTGATGACCGATGCCCCGCGCGTGCACGTGCGCGCGCCGGGCAAGGTCAACCTCTTCCTCGAGGTCGGCCGGGTCATGGACGACGGGTACCACGAGCTGGCGACCGCCTTTCAGGCCGTCTCGCTGTTCGAGGATGTGTGGGCCACGCCATCCGATGACTTCTCGGTCTCGGTGCACGGTCCGGTCGACACGTCGGGGGTGCCGCTCGACGATCGCAATCTGGCCCTGCGCGCCGCACGACTGCTGGCCCGTAAGGCGGGCTACGACGGCGGCGTGCACCTCGAGATCCGCAAGGGCGTACCGGTCGCGGGGGGGATGGGTGGCGGGTCGGCGGATGCCGCGGCGGCCCTCGTCGCGTGCGACGCGCTGTGGGACACGCGCCTGACGACGATCCAGTTGCAGAGCCTCGCGGCTCGACTCGGAGCCGACGTCCCGTTCGCGCTGCAGGGCGGGACCGCGGTCGGCACGGGCCGCGGAGATGAGCTCAGCGCGGCGCTGGCCCGCGGCAGGTTCGAATGGGTCTTCGTGACGGATGACGGGGGCCTGTCGACCCCGCAGGTCTACGCCGAACTCGATGCGTATCGCGAACGCGGTCGCACCGACATCGCACCCGCGGCGCGCCAGCCGGTGGTCGACGCCGATGTTCTGCACGCATTGCGCGCGGGGGACCCCATCCGTCTGGCGGCGTCGCTGCGCAACGACCTGCAGGTCGCGGCCCTGAACCTGCGTCCGGACCTTGCCGCCCGGATAGAGGAGGGGGAGCGCGCGGGAGCCCTCGCGGGGATCGTCTCGGGGTCCGGCCCGACGACCGCGTTCCTCTGCGCCGACGCCGAGGCCGCCCTCGACGTGCGCGTCGCCCTGTCGGCATCGGGTCTCGTCGCCTTCGGCGCGCACGGCCCGGTGCCCGGCGCCCGCGTCATCCCCTGACCCCGTCCGCGCCGCCCCGTCGAGACCGCCGCTCGTCGCCGAGTCCGCCCGATGTTTGCGGTGGGCAACCGGCGGACTCGAGGCCAACGGGCGATCTCGGCGGAGCGAGGAGGCGAAGACGGTCGCGGCGATCGGAAGCGAGATACATCTGTCCTCAAGTTGGATCCACTCATGATAGTTTTGGATCCTCACTGTGAAGGGCGATGGCGGATGGAACCGATCGAGGCGGCGCACGTACGTCCCGTTGACGCGAGTGCTCCGGTCGCGGGCGCCGCGCTCGACGCACACCCCGTCATCGATGTGGCCGCCGAACGTGCGCGCACCGTCGGCGCGGGACTGTCGCATCACTTCAACGCGGCCGGTGCGGCTCTGCCCTCCGCGGAGGTGGTGTCGACGGTCGTCGACCACCTGCGCCGCGAAGAACGTCTGGGCGGGTACGAAGCCGCTGCCGCGATGCGGGATCAGAGCGACGCCGTATACGACGCGGCCGCCGCGCTGATCGGCGCATCCGCACCCGAGATCGCGATCTTCGACAGCGCATCCACCGGGCTGCGGGTGCTGATGGACGCGCTGCGCCCGACCCGCAGCGATCGGATCATCGCGTCGAGCACGACCTACGTCAGCCACGCACTGCAGCTCATGACGATGGCTCGGGAGCAGAACGTCGACCTCGTCGTCGCCCCGGTCGACGAGCATGGACGGATGGATGTCGCGGCGCTCGACGCCCTGCTCGCCGATGGCCGGCCCTCGATCGTCACGGTCTCGCACATCCCGACGTCCTCGGGACTCACCGAGCCGGTCGCGCGGATCGGCGAGGTCGCGCGGCGGCACGGTGCCACCTACATCGTGGACGCGACGCAGTCGATCGGCCACCTCGCCGTGGACGTCGACCGGATCGGATGCGACGCACTCGTCACGACGGGACGCAAGTTCTTGCGCGGGCCGCGCGGCACGGGCTTCGCCTACATCCGTTCGTCCCTGCTCGAGCGACTGACGCCCACGGCCCCGGATGTTCGCGGCGCGCAGTGGACGGGCCAGACCGACTGGGAGCTGAGCCCCTCGGCTCGCCGATTCGAAACCTGGGAGAGCTCGGTCGCCGCCCGGCTCGGGCTCGGCGTCGCGCTGCGCGAGGCACGCGAGCGCGGGCCCGAGAGCACCGAATCGTGGCTGCTCGGGCGCGCCCTGCTGCTGCGCCGCGCGCTCTCGCTCATCCCGGGCGTCTCCGTCGTCGACCCCGAGGGCTCGACCCCGGCGATCGTGACCTTCGTGGTCGAGGGGATCGCGGCAGGCGGGGTCGTCGAAGCGCTCGCCGGCGTCAACGTGCGCGTGGTCGCCGTTCCGGACACACACGGGCAGTGGGATCTCGGGGCGCGCGCGATACCCTCTGTCGTGCGCGCATCGATCCACGTCTACAACGACGAAGCAGATCTGGACGCGCTGCTGGCGGCGGTCGAGGGGGTCAGCCCCGCTTCTCGCACCCGGTGGGAGGTGACGTCATGAGCGACCGCATCGACGTCGTCGTCGCCGGTCTCGGCGTGCATGGCAGCGCGGCGGTGGCGAGCCTCGCCCGCCGCGGGCGACGCGTCATCGGCATCGACCGGTTCGACGACGGGCACGCGCGCGGATCGTCGCACGGACGCACCCGCATGATCCGCCGCGCCTATCCGAACCCCGTCTGGAACGGGCTGGTCGACGACGCCTACGATGCCTGGGCCGCGCTCGAGCGCGAAACGGGGCGCAAGCTCGTCTATCGAACCGGCGGCATGTACGCGCACGCGGGCGAGTCGCAGCTGCAGGGTCCCGACTGCGAGCTGATCGATGACCGTCAACGCATGCAGAAGCGGATGCCGGCCTTCGCCGTTCCCGAGGGCTATCACGCCGTCTTCGACCCGCACGCCGGGATCATCGAGGCCGAACGTGCCCTGGGCTCGCTGCGCGAGGTGGCGACCAAACGTGGTGCCGAACTGCGATTCGGCGAGTCCCTGCTCGGCTGGGAGCCGCACGGCGATGGCGTACGCGTGCACACCTCCAGCGGCGTCGTCGATGCCGGCCGTCTGGTGATCGCCGGCGGTCCGTTCATGGGGTCCCTCATCCCGCAGCTCGCCCCGCTGCTCGAGGTCTGGCGCATCCTGACCCTCACGGTTCCGCCCGGACAGTCGCTGGGGGGCCCACCGAGCCTGGGCGCGTTCTCGGTCGATCGCCCCGAGGGCCTGGTCTTCGGGATTCCCGATGTGGATGGCAACGGCACCAAGATCGGCGTCGACGTCGGGCTCGTCTGGGATCCGGAGGAAGCTCCCGCCCCGCCCACGGCGGAGGAGGTCGATTCGCTCCGGGCGCTGCTCTCGGCATACGTTCCCGGCATCGACACGACGCCCGTCGAGGCGGCTTCGTGCCTCTACACGATGACCGAGGATCGGCGCTTCGTGATCGGTGAGCTCGCCGAACAGCCCGGCGTGATCATCGCCTCGGCGTGCTCCGGTCACGGATTCAAGTTCGGGCCCGCGATCGGCGACGCGCTCGCCGACCTGAGCGACGGCATCGCGCGCGACGACCTCTCGTTCGTCTCGACCGAGAGGAGAGGGTTGTGAGCACCGAGCGGGTCGTCGCTCTCGCCGCACCGCACCGCGAAGCCGTTGCGGCCGGACAGCGCGCGATCGCCGCCGGCGGCAATGCCCTCGACGCCGCGCTCGCCGCGGCCACGATGCTCACGGTCGTCTATCCCCACCAGTGCGCCCTCGGGGGCGACCTGATCGCGCTCGTCCGGACGCCGACGGGCGAGACCCTCTCGATCGTCTCGGCGGGCGCGGCACCGCGCGACGTCCTGTCGGCCGCGGCCGAATGGTCGACGATGCCGCGCCAGGGCCCGCATCCCGTCACCGTACCCGGCATCGTGGCCGGATGGCTCGCGATCGAGCGGCTCGGGGCGCGCCTGCCGCTCGCCGGAGCCCTCACCGAGGCGGCGGCCGTCGCCGCGGACGGCACCATCGTCAGCCCCGGTCTGGAGCGCGCCATCGATTCCCGGATCGACGCGGTCCGGGCCGATCCGGGACTCTCGGCCGTATTCGCGCCGGGCGGGCGCCCGCTGCGCGCGGCCGACACCCTCGTTCAGCCCGCCCTCGCGGCGACGCTGCGTCGCCTCGCCGCCGATCCACAGGACATCTACACGGGCGCCACCGCCCGGTCCCTCGTCGATGCCCTGCGAGCCGCCGGCGGCACGCACGACGTCGCCGACTTCGCCGAGCACGTGGCCGAGGTGGGCGCGAGCCTCGAGGTCGAGACCGCGGGCGCGCGCTGGCATGCCGCGCCGCCCCCATCCGTGGGCGCCGTGCTGCTGGGCCTCGTGCAGACGTTCGACGAGGACGGCCGCACCGATGGGCCGTCGCTGCTCGACGCCGCACTCCGCGGGGTCGACGCCCGTGCCGAATACCTCGGGGACCCCCGCACGGCGCCGGTGGACGTCTCGGCGATGCTCGCGCTCGGGGGGCTCGATCCCCGCATCCTGGACGAACCGCCCGCGCAAGGCGACACCGTCGCGGTCACCGCCTCGGACGACGAGGGATGGGGTGTCACGCTCATCCAGAGCGTGTTCCATACCTTCGGCTGCGGCATCCTCGAACCCGAGACCGGAATCGTGCTGCACAATCGCGGTGCGGCATTCTCGCTCGATCCCGCCTCGCCCGCGCGGCTCACGCCCGGCTCGCGCCCGCCCCACACGCTCTGCCCCGTGATCGTCGAGGATGGCGAGATCACCGTGATCGCCGGTTGCCAGGGCGGTCGCGCCCAGCCGTGGATCCTGTCGCAGCTGCTGCCGGCGCTCCGCGACCCCGGCACCGCGCTCGATGACACGCTCGCGGTCCCACGCTGGCTGGTCGGCGACGTCGATCTCGGTCAGCCGCAGCTCTCGCTCGTCATCGAACCGGGCGTCGACCCTCTGGTCGTCGAACGGGCCGAAGCCATCGACCTGCCGATCGCACGATTCCCCGGACCCGACGACTCCGCGGGGCACGTTCAAGTCATCCGTCGCACCACCGCAGCGGGCGCTACCCGCCTCGAAGCGGCCAGCGATCCACGCGCCGACGGCGCGGGCATCGTCGCCGCCTTCCCGAGCCCGCACGACCGAGAGGACCCGTCATGACCGCCCATCTCAGCACCGAGGATCCCCGCGCCGAGCACCTCAGCACTCAGCACCTCGACGTCGGGATGCGTCGCTGGAGCGACCCGCTCACCACGGCCGAGATCGAGGGTGTCGTCGCGCTGGTCACGCAGGACGAGCGCATCGGCGAGCACCCGCGCTACTGGGGCATCGCCGTCGAGGAGAGCCTCGCGCGGAGCCTCGCGCCGGGTCAGGGGCGGCCCGTGCGGCTCGTCGTCATGAACCCCGACGCGCACGCCGCGTGGGAGGTCACCGGCTGGACCGCGGGCATCGACCGTGAGGCATCCGTCGCCGCGTGGGCACCCGTCGACGCGAAGCGCCCCGGCGTGTCGTCCGACGAGGCACGCCTGATCGCGCAGGCCGCGAAGAACCACCCCCTTGTCGTCGAGGCGCTCGCCAAGCGCGGCATCACCGACACCTCGCTCGTGTGGGTCGACCCCGAGTCGATCACGGGCTTCGAGCCCGAGGACCTCGTCGACCGTCGGTTGTCGTGGGGCACGGTCTGGTACCGCGAGTCCGCCGACGACAACGGGTACGCGCGGCCGGTCGCGGGCCTCGTGCCGATCCTCGACCTCGAGACCCTCGACGTCATCCGCATAGAAGACCACGGGGTGATCCCGATGGCGAGCGAGGGCGGCAACTACCGCTCCGGCACGTGGGGACCCGACCGCACGGTGGCCCCGCTCGAGATCACGCAACCCGAGGGTCCGGGCTTCGCGGTGGACGGGCACGAGGTCACCTGGCAGAACTGGTCGTTCCGCATCGGCTTCACGCACCGCGAGGGCCTCGTGCTGCACGACATCGCCTACAAGGACGGCGACACCGTCCGTCCCGTCATGCGTCGCGCATCCGTCAACGAGATGTACGTGCCGTACCTCGACTCCGACCCGACCGCGTACCGCAAGAACTTCTTCGACTGGGGCGAATACGGCGCGGGCCCCCTGACGGCGTCGCTCGAGCTCGGCTGCGACTGCCTCGGCGAGATCCGCTACTTCGACGCCCACGTGCTCGACGGTCTCGGCGCGACCAAGACGATCAAGAACGGCGTGTGCCTGCACGAAGAGGATGCCTCGATCCTCTGGAAGCACGTCAACACCCGCACCGACGAGGCCGACGTGCGTCGTTCGCGGCGCCTGGTCATCTCGTTCTTCGCCACGGTGGCCAACTACGACTACGGCTTCTACTGGTCGCTGTACCAGGACGGCAACATCGAGCTCGAGATCAAGCTCACCGGCATCCTCTCGGTCTCGGGCATCGACGACGGCAAGGCGCCGTCGTTCGGCCGCATGGTGAGCCCGAACGTGCAGGCTCCGACGCACCAGCACTACTTCGCCGTGCGGCTCGACACCGCCGTGGACGGGCCGAAGAACCGTCTCGTCGAGGTGCACGCCGAGGTCGAAGACGACGACGAGCTGAACCCGTACGGCAACGCCGTCAAGATGGTCGCCGAGACGATCGCGTCCGAGAAGGACGCGGCACGGATGGCGGATGCCTCGCGCGCCCTGCACTGGCGCATCGAGAACACCGGGAAGACGAACCGGTTCGGCGAGTCGACGGCGTACCGCCTGTACCTCCCGCACACGACGCGCCTGTTCGCCAAGCCCGGCAGCGTCGTCGCCCGCAAGGCGCCCTTCGTCGCCAAGCACCTGTGGGCCACGGCGTACGACGCGAACGAGCGGTTCATCGCGGGGGAGTACCCCAACCAGGCCCCGCTCGAGGCCGAGGGCATCACCGCGTGGCAGCAGGCCGACCGTCCGCTGGATGGCGCGGAGCTCGTGCTGTGGCCGATCGTCGGTATCCATCACTACCCCAAGCCCGAGGAGTGGCCGATCATGCCCGTGCACCGCATCGGGCTGCGTCTCGAGCCGGACGGCTTCTTCACGCGCAACCCCTCGCTCGACCTGCCGCCGTCGTCGCCCGGTCACTGCGCGCCCGGCGCGGGTCACGATCACGCCGGCCACGATCACGCGGGGCACGATCACGCGGGGCACGATCACTCCACACACGACCACCACTGAACCTCGTGAGCGAGTTCCTGCACCTCGCGGCGCTCGCGCCCGCGGGAGTTGCGGCGTGCTGCGTGGCATCGGGGCGGGGACGCCGCCGCGGGAGGACGGTCGAGATCGCCGTGGCCGTGCTGATGCTCGCGGCGATGATCGACATGTCGCTCTCGGCGCCCCTGCTCGCGCCCGTGCTGTGGGCGGGTCTGCTGCTGCTCGGCGGGCTCGCGCTCGCCGCGACGACGGGGCGCCGTTCGGGCCCCGCGGATGCAGAGTCGGGCACACCGGCGTTCGCGCACGGGTCGATCCACGGGGCCCTCGGATGCGTCGTCATGGCGGCGCTCCTGATGGTCATGGTCGCGCCGACTCAGGGTGCGGGCGTCGGCGTGACGAGTCACCACGAGGCCCCGCTGGTGGGGGCATCGGCATCCGTCCTCACCGTCGTGATCGGCGTCGGGGTGCTCGCGTACGCCGTGTACTCGGTCGTCGCCCTGCGGCACGGTCCCGTGCGCGAGCGCATCCAGTTCGCGGCGATGGGTGCGTCGACCCTCGGGATGGCCGCGGCCGTCCTCGTCTGATCAGACGAACTCGGCTTCGGCATCCGCCGAAAACAGGACATCCGCCGAAAACAGGCTCATTCGGACGGGATCGTCCTGTATTCGGCGGAACGCCTGATTTCAGCAGTTAGCCGCGCCGGCGGGCGGGCGACTCAGCCGACGAAGACGGTGGAGGAGCGCTGCTCGTACCAGCGCGCGAGGTGCTCGCCCGCCGCGAGCACGTGCGCCCTCATCTCGGTCCGCGCGCGATCGGCATCGCCGCTCTCGAGCGCCTCGATGATGCGCTGGTGCTCGAGGAAGTTCTCTTCGCGGTGGCGCGCATCGTGCACCAGCAGTTGGGCCGAGACGTTGCGCGGGAAGGTGTCGTTGATCTCCTCGATCGATCGCGCGAGCCGGTTGTTCGCGGCGACACGGGCGATCGTGGTGTGGAAGGTGTCGTTCTCTTGACGGCTCTCGAGCGCGGCCTCGGTGCCCGGCTCCGACTCGGTCAGCGGACGATCGAACATCTGCTGGTTCGCAAGCCTCAGGGTGTCCAGATCCCCGCGCGAGATGCGGCTCACCGCGCGGGATGCGGCGAGAGCCTCGAGTTCGGCGCGCACCTCGTATGCTTCGCGTACCTCCCAGGGCACGGGCACGCGCACGATGGCACCCCGGTTGGGAACGACCTCGATCAGGCCGCCGCTCTGCAGCTGGCGAAGGGCCTCGCGCACCGGGGTGCGGCTGACGCCATAGTCGCTGGCGAGTTCGGCCTGACGTAGCTGCGCGCCGATCGGGATGTCTCCCGACATGATCCGCGCGCGAATCTTGGCCGCGATCTCGTCCACCAGGGCATGACCCGTGGCTCCCGAAATGAGCGTGTCCTCGTCCGACGCCATGCCTTCCCCCTGGTTTCCGCGCCTGTTCTGCGCGTTCGAACGGTAGCAGACAGGTCCGGGGCGGGGAACGATCGGCGCACCTTTGCGTCCGCGATCCTCTGTATTGGATCCAGAAGTGCTTGGATAGGATCCACGCACTGCTAAGCTTGTCGCATGGTCACCCACGACGATGCCCCCGACATCGCGGTGCGCGTGCGCGCTCTCCGCGTCGAAGCGGACGACGTGATGTCGGTCGAACTCGAGGCGATCGTCGGCGTGCTCCCCGCCTGGGAGCCGGGGGCGCACATCGACCTCGTCGTGCCCGGGGCCCCGGTCCGTCAGTATTCGCTGAGCGGCGATCCTGCGGCGCCTCATTACCGGATCGCCGTGCTCCGCGAGAGCGACAGCCGGGGTGGATCGCGCTACGTGCACGAGACCCTGCGGCCGGGCGACGAAGTCGCCATCCGCGGCCCCCGCAACCACTTCGCGCTCGAGCCCGCTGCCGAATACCTGTTCATCGCCGGAGGCATCGGCATCACGCCCATGCTGCCGATGGTGCGGGCTGCGGCAGCGGCCGGCGCGCGCTGGCGGCTGGTCTACCTCGGATCGGCGCGCTCGCGCATGCCGTTCGTCGATGAGTTGACCGCGTTGGGCGGGGAACTCCGCCTCGCCCCCCGAGACGAGGTGGGGCGCGCGGACCTCGTCGAAGAGATCGTCGCTCACCCCGACGCGCTCGTCTACGCGTGCGGACCGGAACGGATGCTGAGCGCCCTCCGCGAGGTGATCCCCGACGACGTGAGCGGCAACGGACGGCTCCGCTACGAGTACTTCTCGGCCCCTGTCGTCGAGTACGAACCGGGTGGGCCCTTCGTCATCCGCCTGCAGACGACCGGCGTCGATGTCGAGGTCGATCCCGACACGAGTGTGCTCGAGGCACTGCGGTCCGTCGGCGTCGAGATCCTCTCGGACTGCGAAGAGGGCATCTGCGGCAGCTGCGAGACGCACGTGATCTCGGGCGAGGTCGAGCACCGTGACTTCGTCCTGACCGCCCAGGAGAAAGAGCGCAACGACTGCATGATGGTCTGCGTTTCGCGTGCCGCCTGTCCATTGCTCGTTCTCGACGCGTAGAACTTGGATACAATATGGTTAACATCGGATACCGAAGGAGTCGCGGGTCATGCTGAAGCAGGAAGACAACGACAAGATCACGCGCTCGGGTCCGGGGACGCCGCTGGGAAGTCTGCTGCGTTCCTACTGGCAGCCCGCGGGCCTCGTCTCCGAGATGCCCGGTGATCGCCCCGTCAAGCAGGTCCGCATCATGAGCGAGGACCTCGTGCTGTTCAAGAAGCGCGAGGGGTGGGGCCTGATCAGCCGCTACTGCGCCCACCGCGGTGTCGACCTGTCCTACGGGCGACTCGAGGAGGACGGCATCCGCTGTCTGTACCACGGGTGGCTCTACGACGGCGAGGGGCGGTGTGTCGAGCAGCCGGCGGAGCCCGAGCACAGCCAGTTCCTCGGCAAGATCCGCATCGCGAACTACCCGTGCATCGAGCGCAACGGCATCATCTTCACCTACATGGGCGCCGGCGACCCGCCGCCGTTCCCGCACTACGACTGCTTCGTCGCTCCCGAGGAGTACACCTTCGCTTTCAAGGGTCTGTGGGACTGTAACTGGTTGCAGGGACTCGAGGGCGGTATCGATCCGAGCCACGTCTCGTTCTTGCACCGCTTCATCCAGGAGGACCCGCGCGAGGTCTACGGCCAGCAGTTCAGCGAAGAGGTCGAGGGCACCGGCAAGAAGCTCTCGATGCTCGTCGGCGAGAGCTTCCGGCCCGACATCGAGGTCGAGAGCGCCGACCACGGCCTGCGCGTCTTCGCGATCCGTCAGCTGACCGAGGACATCAAGCACGTCCGTGTCACGAACCTGATGTTCCCGAACGCGTTCGTCGTGCCTTTCGGCAACTCGAAGGTGTTCACGCAGTGGCACGTGCCGATCGACGACGAACACCACTACTGGTACATGATCTGGTACGACTTCGCCGACGTGACCGACAAGGAGACCCTGCTCAAGCAGCGCCTCGAGGGCGTGAGCCTGCCCGACTACCGGCCGCTGCGCAACCGGGACAACAACTGGGGCTTCGACCCGCAGGAACAGAAGGACCTGACCTACACGGGTATGGGCCTCGACATCAACGTCCACGATCAGTGGGCCGTCGAGAGCATGGGCCCGATCCAGGACCGCACCGTCGAGCGCCTCGGCGTCTCGGACCGCGCCGTCACGGCGAACCGGCGTCTGCTGCTGCGGGCGATCGACGCCTTTGCCGCGGGCGGCGAGACCCCCTCGCATCCGGTCAGCGAAGAGGATGCCGCGAAGCTCACGGGTCCGCTCGCGATGGACACGATCGCCGCGAACGACGCGTGGCAGACGCGCTGGATCGAGCGCGAGCAGCAGCGTCGGGATGCCTCGCCCTGGGCGGCGCCGCAGGCCAGCGCCGAGGTGAGCGTCGATGCATGAGCGCAATGTCGACGAGCGCGCCGTCGCCGAGGGCGGCGGCGGGATCTCGGCGCGCCCTATGCTCGCGAAGGACCGCGACGGGTTCATCCACCGCCACGACCTCTGGAGCGAGGCGCAGTATGCCGCGGCGGGCCAGATGCGCCGCGTCATGGACGAGATCGGCATCGAGATGGTGCGTTTCTCTTTCGCCGACCAGCACGGGATCCTGCGCGGCAAGACCCTGACCCGCGCGGCCGTCCCCACGGCCCTCCGCTCGGGCGTCACGGCTCCGAGCTCCCTGCTCCTCAAGGACACCTCCGGCCAGTCGGTCTTCCCGGTCTTCTCGGAGGACACCGGCGTGGGCGTCGAGGGCTTCAGCGGCGCGGGCGACATCGTGCTCGTGCCCGACCCCCTCACCTTCCGCGTGCTGCCCTGGGCCGAGGGAACGGCGATGGTGCTGTGCGACCTGCGCTTCCCGGATGGCTCGCCCGTGCCGTTCTGCAGCCGCTCGATCCTGCGCAACGAACTCACGGCGCTCGCCGCGCGCGGGTACGGCATGACGGTCGGCGCCGAGCTGGAGTTCCATGTCTATCGTGACGACCAGACACCCCTGTCTGCCGACGACATCGGAGCCCCCGGGCGGCCCGGCGCCGCCTCGGCGGGCCTGCCGACGACCCGCGGCTCGCAGCTGCTGCACGAGGAGGGGCTGGATGCGATGCAGCCCCTCGTCGACGCGCTGTACCGCGGCCTGACACTGCTCGATCTGCCCCTGCGGTCGATCGAGCTGGAGTTCGGGCCCAGCCAGTTCGAGCTGACGATGGAAGCGGGGGACGCCGCGCAGATCGCCGACGCGATCGTGCTGTGCCGCAGCGCCGTCCGCCGGATCTGCGCGCGGATGGGCTACCACGCGACGTTCATGTCACGACCGCAGGGTGCCGACGGCGCCTCCACCGGGTGGCACCTGCACCAGTCGCTGTACGAGCTCGAGACCGGGCGTGGCGCGTTCGTGCCGGATGCCGAGGGCACGACGCTCTCTCTGGTCGGGTCGGCATATCTCGCGGGTCTGCTCGCACACGCGCCCGCGGCATCCGCCTTCGCCACCCCGACCGTCAACGGTTACAAGCGTTACCAGCCGTTCTCGCTCGCACCCGACCGGGTCGCGTGGGGGATCGACAACAAGGGCGCCATGATCCGCGCTGTCGGCGGCGTGGGCGACCCCGCGACGCGCCTCGAGAACCGCTCGGGCGAGCCCGCCGCGAACCCGTACCTGTACATCGCCTCGCAGCTGATCAGCGGGATGGACGGCATGGAGCGGGGTCTGATCCCGCCCGCGCCGACCACCAACCCCTACACGGCGGACGCCCCGCGCCTTCCCGCGAGCCTGGCCGCCGCGGTCGACGCGCTCGTCGCGGACGAGGCGTTCCGTTCGGCGCTCGGACCGACCGTGGTGGACTGGTACGCGAGGATCAAGCGTGCCGAGTTCGATCGATATCTTCGGCACGTCTCGGACTGGGAACAGCGCGAGTACTTCGGGATCTTCTAGCCCACCCGGACAGCACGCCGCACACCGCACGATGCAGAAGGATGCACACATGACCTTGAGGACCGGCGTCACCGCCCTGCCCCCGTACGAGCCGTTTCTCCTCGGGGGAGTGTGGACCGAGCGCGGCGAGCGTGAGGTGCTCGAGATCTTCGACCCGGCGACCGAGGAGCTGCTGACGACCGTTGCCCAGGCGACGGACGCCGACGTGGACACCGCGGTCTCGTCCGCGGTCGCGGCGCACCGCGATCGGCGATGGATCGGCCTCGCCCCGCTCGAGCGCACCCGCATCCTGCACCGCGTCGCCGACCTGATCGAGGAGCGCCTGGAAGAGCTGGCGATCCTCGAGACGCGCGACAACGGCAAGCCGATCGAGCGCTCCCGCGCCGACACGGCCAGTGCGGCGCGCACGTTCCGCCACTTCGCCGGGGCGCCCTCCCGCCTCGGCGGCACCGTCATCCCGATCGACGGCGGCGCCCATCATGTCTACACGACGCTCGAGCCGGTCGGTGCGGTCGCGATCATCCTGCCCTGGAACTTCCCGATCATGACCGCCGCGTTCAAGCTCACCCCGGCGCTCGCCGCGGGCTGCACGGTCGTGGCCAAGCCCGCCGAAGACACCCCGCTGACGCTCCTGCGCCTGGGCGCCATCATGATCGAGGCCGGCGTGCCCGAGGGGGTCGTCAGCATCCTCACGGGCGACGGCCGCGTCGGCGCGGCGCTCACGAAGCATCCGGGCATCGCGAAGGTCTCGTTCACCGGATCGACCGAGGTCGGGCGCAGTGTCATGTCCGCCGCCGTCGACGGATTCAAGCGCCTGACCCTCGAGCTCGGCGGCAAGAGCCCCAACATCGTGTTCGAGGACGCAGACCTGGACGCCGCGGTGCTGACTGCCATGCGCGCTTCGTTCGGGCACTCGGGGCAGATGTGCACGGCCGGCAGCCGCCTGCTCGTGCAGCGATCGATCCTGGACGAGATGACCGAGCGCCTCGCCGCGGCGGTCGCGAAGGTGCCCGTCGGCGACGGCCTGGATGGCGGGGTCACGGTCGGCCCACTCGTATCGGAGGAGCAGCGCCAGCGCGTGCTCGGCTACATCCGCGAGGGTGAGCGCGAAGGGGCGACCCTCGTCGCGGGCGGAGGTACGCGCGGACCCGGGTTCTACGTCGAGCCGACGCTCTTCTCGGGCGTCACGAACGACATGACGATCGCGCGCGAGGAGATCTTCGGCCCCGTCGTCGGCATCATCGCGTTCGACGACGAAGCCGACGCGATCCGCATCGCCAACGACACGAACTACGGTCTGGCCGCGGGCGTGTGGACCCGCGATCTGGGGCGCGCACACCGCATGGCCGCCGCGATCCAGGCCGGAACCGTCTGGATCAACACGTACAACATCTTCGATCCGGCGCTCTCGTTCGGCGGCGTCGGCGATTCCGGCCTCGGGCGCGATCTCGGGGACGAGGGCCTGCGCGGCTTCTGCGAGTCCAAGAGCGTCGTCATCGCGATCTGATCCGTCCGGACGCTCCACCTCACCTCTCCCGAAAGGAACCCGATGGACACCGTCCAGAGCGTGACCGGCCCGCTGCGCCCGGAGCAGTTGGGTGTGACGCTGCCGCATGAGCACGTGTTCATCAACATGACGCTGACGACGCCGCAGGACGGCTACCTCAACGTCTGGGACGAGATGGCGGCGGAGCTCGCGCTCTTCACCGCCGCGGGCGGGTCGACGATCATCGACATGACCAACGGCGAGTTGAGCGACTACGCGGCCCCCATCGGCTGGGCGGACCAGCACGACATGCAGCAGAACGCCGACACCGGCTCGCGCTCGGTGGCGAACGTCCTGGCTACCAAGGCGATCGCCGAGGCGACAGGCGTGCAGGTGATCCTCGGCACCGGCCATTACTACGACCACTATCTCGACAAGCGCTGGTTCGACCGCAACTCTGTCAACGCGATCGCGGACTACCTGATCGGGGATCTCGTGCACGAGATCCCGGGCACGGGCGTGCGCGCGGGCATCATCGGCGAGATCGCGTCCGACCTGTCGCACATCACGGCGACCGAGGAGCGGTCGTTCCGTGCCGCCGCGCGCGCCTCGCTCGAAACGGGCGCCATGATCTCGACCCACGCGGCGAGTTTTCCCACGGGGACGGCGCAGCTCGACATCCTGATGGAAGAGGGCGTCGACCCGAGCCGCGTCGTGATCGGCCACGCCGACACCGTCAAGAGCGTCGACTACGCGCTCGATCTGCTGCGTCGCGGGGCGTTCATCGAATACGACTGCCTGATGACCTGCCGCATCGGCGGAAACCTGGTGATGCCGCAGATCGAGCGCCGCATCGACTACCTGAAGCAGCTGATCGCCGCCGGCTACGCGGACAAGATTCTGCTGTCGCAGGACGTCTGCCAGCGATCGCACATGCGGGCGCTCGGCGGGCCCGGCTACACGTTCCTGTTCGAGGAGTTCGCCGCCCTCGCGGTCGAGCGGGGGATCGATCCCGAGATCCTGCGCGGCATCCACGTCGACAACCCCCGTCGCGCCATCTTCGGCGCATAGGTTCGAAGCCCCGAGGAGATCCATGCCCATCCACACCGTCCTCGGCCCGATCGAGGCGGCCGACCTCGGCGCCACGTCGATGCACGAGCACCTGCTGAGCGACCTCCGCATCTGGGCCAAGGAGCCCCAGGAGCTCCCGCCCGCGGGCGTGCCGATGGGCCCCGAGCTCATGGCGTACCTGCGCTGGAACTTCCTGTCCATTCCCGAGAACATCGTGCTCGACGACCCGGATGTCGCGGCCCAGGAGCTCGCGCACGTCGCGTCCGCCGGGGGTTCGGGAGTGGTCGAGCTCACGCTCGACGGCATGGGTCGCCGCCTCGCCGAGTTGCCCGAGATCTCACGGCGAGCGGGCGTGCACGTCATGGTCGGCTGCGGCTTCTACGTCGAAGACACCATGGCCGACGACGTCAAGACGGCCTCGGTCGACGAACTCGCCGAGCGACTCATCTCCGAGCTGACGGACGGCATCGGCGACACCGGCATCCGTCCCGCCCTCCTGGGCGAGATCGGCACGAGCTGGCCCGTGACCGACGCCGAGTGGCGTGTGCTGCGCGCCGCTGCACGAGCCGGGATCGAGACGGGGGCGACGGTCTACACGCACCAGTCCTTCCGGGGCAAGGGCGGCACGGCGGTGCTCGAGGTCCTGCTCGAGGAAGGTATGAGCCCCGACCGCGTCATCATCGGCCACCTGGACGAGTTCTGGGACAAGGGGTATCACCGCGAGGTCGCCCAGGCGGGTGCGGTGCTGGCCTACGACACGTTCGGCTCGGACTTCTACTACGGCAGTGCGGCGATGCGGAACCCGACCGACGGAGAACGGCTCGAGATGGTCGAGTGGCTGCTCTCCGAGGGATACGCCTCTCAGCTCGTGATCGCGCAGGATGTCTGGGCGCAGGCCAACCTGCGCCGCAACGGCGGCAACGGCTACGACCACCTCTTCCGCCGGATCGGGCCGGCGATCGCCCAGATCGCCGGGGACGCATCGGTCGCCGACCAGATCCTCATCCACACCCCTCGACGACTTCTGGAGCGGCCATGACCATGCCCATCGCGTCCACGACGCCCGAGCTCGCGCACATCGTCGGGCGGGCGGTTCTCATCGTCGTCGACATCCAGGGCGGTGCCGGCCAGTCCGCACCCGGTGAGGGAGGCATCCCCATCATGGGCGGTCGGGCGGAGCGTGCCCCCCGGCAGCTCGCGCTCGTCGAGTCCGCACGTGCCGCGGGCGTCCCGGTCGTGTTCATCCAAGAGGTGCACAAGGCATCCCTCGTCGACATCGGCCGCGAGCTGGACGGCGTGGAGGGCCCGCACTGCATCGAGGGCGACGACGGCACCGAGCTCGCCTCGTGGCTGCTGCCGCGGCCAGAAGAGTTCCTCATCCGGAAGCGCCGTTATTCGGCCTTCTTCGGCACGGAGCTCGAGATCGTGCTGAAGGCCTACAGAGCCGAGACGCTGATCCTGATCGGCGGGCTCACCGACGTCTGTATCCACTACACGTTCGTGGATGGTCACCAGCACGACTACCGCGTGCGGGTCGTGCAGGACGCCGTCGGAGGGTCGAGCGAGCGCGCGCACACCGCATCGCTCGAGGCGATCGAGTATCTGCAGCGGGACGCCCTCGTCGACACCGTCGATGTCCTGGCGTACTTCGACACCCTCGCCGGCCCGAACGCCGAGGGTCCCGACGCGCTCCTGTCGCGATGACCGCGGGGCTTCCGGCCGAGGCGGCATTCGTGGTGGTCGGCGGCGGCACGGCGGGCAGTGTCGTCGCGGCGCGCCTCGCCGAGGCCGGGCACGACGTGCTCGTGCTCGAAGCCGGTCCGGACTTCGGGCCACAGGGCGATCCGCGTTGGCCCGCCGACTTCGTGGACGCGACGCGGCTCGGCCGTTCGAACGACTGGGGATACGACTCGGGCGACACGTACCCCTGGACGGTCGGTTTCGAGCGTGCCCGCGCGATCGGCGGCAGCTCGGACGTCAACGGGTGCACGCAGACATGGGGGCATCGCCGTGACTACGACGCCTGGGCCGAATCCGGTCTCGTCGGCTGGGCGGCGGACGACCTGGTTCCCCTGTTCGAGGAGGGCATGCGCCGGATGCGGGTGCGCCAGTTCGCCGCGACCGAGCTGACTCCGTGGCAGCACGCGTGGTACGACGCGGCACCGGCCGTCGGGATGCCGCGCCTCGCCTCGCTCAACGACCTCGACGAGTCGGCGGGCTTCGCCCCCGAGGCGATGAACATCCAGGACGGCGTCCGCGTGAACGCATCCTTCGCCTACCTCGATGCCGTGCGGTCGCTGCCGAACCTGCGGATCGTGGGTGACGCGCTCGTCGACCGGGTGCTGGTCGAGAACGGCGCGGCCACCGGGGTCGTCGTGCGGCACGGCGCCGATCGTGGTGGCGAGAGCATCGTCGTTCGTGCCGGCACGGTCGTGCTCGCGGGCGGTGCATACAATTCGCCGACCATCCTGCTGCGCTCCGGCATCGGGCCGTACTCCCAGCTGGCGCCCCTCGACATCCCGCTCGTGCAGCATCTGCCTGGCGTCGGCGAGAACCTGCACGACCAGCCGTTCCTGCTGGTGAGCTTCGCGGGGTCCGACCGGATGGCGGACGAGATGGCGGCGGCGCGCGCTGCGGGGTGGACGCCCGACGAACAGGCCATGGGCAAGGCGGCATCGAGCTTCGAGACCGAGGCGTTCGACCTGCATTTCCTTCCGTACAGCCCCACGCACCGCGGCGATGACAAGCGCTGGAGCATCGGAACATCCGCCCTGCTCCCGCGCTCGCGCGGATTCGTCCGGGTACGCAGCGCCGATCCCGAGGCGAAGCCGTGGATCGATCACCGGTTCCTCTCCGACGCCGAGGGAGCCGATGTGGCGATGCTCGCCGAAGGCGCGGAGATCCTCCGGGAGCTCGCCGCGACGTCCGCCCTGTCTTCCCTCGTCGGCGCCGAGATCCATCCGGGGCCCGAGACGTTCTCCCGCGAGGCGCTGACCGCCCACCTGTATCGGCACCCCGACAACTACTGGCACCCCGTCGGCACGTGCCGGATGGGCGTCGACGGCGACCCGCTCGCGGTGGTCGACGCCCGCGCCCGGGTGCACGGGATCGCCGGTCTGCGCATCGCCGACTGCTCGATCATGCCGCGCATCCCGCGTGCGACGACCGCCATGCCCGCGATCGTGGTGGGCGAGAACGTGGCCCGGACGCTGCTCGAGGACGCGTCGTGAGCCGGCACGCGGCGCGGGCCGTCCGCACGACCGGATTCTCGACTCGCCGTGCAGCGGCGCGGGGCCCCGGGGTGTCGGGCGTGGCGTCGTGCGGACGGTACGCGAGCGCGCGGCGATTGCCCGTACGAACCGGAGGAACGAGATGACCGGAACGAACCCGACCGGGTCCACACTGACCGAGCTGACGATGCGCGCGCTCGCTGAGGGCATCCGCACCCGGGCGTTGAGCGCCGAAGAGGTCGTCGCGGCGCATCTCGACCGCATCGAAGAACTGAACCCGAAACTCAACGCGATCGTGTCGCTGCGCGCGGAAGAAGCACTCGACGATGCGCGCGCCCTCGACGCCCTCACCGCCCGCGGACTCTCGCGCGGACCGCTGCACGGCATCCCGATCGCGGTGAAGGATCTGATGGATGTCGCCGGGCTGCGCACGACCCACGGCTCGCGGATCTACGCCGACCACGTGGCGACGGCGGACACCGTGATCGTGTCGAGGATGCGCGAGGCCGGCGCGGTGTTCGTCGGCAAGACGAACGTGCCCGAGTTCGGCGTCGGTTCGCACACGTTCAACGAGGTCTTCGGCGTCACCCGCAACCCGTACGACACCGCGCGTTCGGCGGGCGGCAGCAGCGGGGGAGCGGCCGCCGCGGTCACGAGCGGCATGCTGCCCGTCGCCGACGGATCGGACCTGGGCGGGAGCATCCGCAACCCCGCATCGTTCGGCAACCTCGTGGGCCTGCGCCCCACCGCGGGGCGCGTCGCATCCGCCCGTCCCGGGAACGCGTGGGACCCGGGCTCGGTCCTCGGCCCGCTGGCCCGCAACGTGTCGGACGCCGCGGCCCTGCTCGGCGTGATCTCGGGGCCGGAGCGTCGAGCGCCGATGGCAATCGACGAAGACCCCACGCAGTTCTTCGCCCTCGCCCCGCGGCCGTTCGCGGGCGCGCGGATCGCCTACAGCCCGGACCTGGGCGGTCTGCCCCTCGACCCGGAGGTGCGTGCGGCGACGGATGCCGCTGCCCGACTGGCCGCGGATCTCGGGGCGGAGGTCGTCCCCGTCGACATCGACCTGTCCGAGGCGGATCTGGTGTTCGAGACGTTCCGGTCGCTGGAGTTCCTCGACGGCCACGGCGAAGAGGCGGCGGCGCATCCGGAGCTCGTCAAGCAGACGCTCAAGGACGACATCGCGTGGGCCAGCGGATTCGACGCAGCGCTGATCGCTCGGGCCGCGGGGGCGCGCACGCGCCTCTTCCGCCGGTTCCAGGCGCTCTTCGAGGACTACGACATGGTGCTCGCGCCCTGCGTGCAGGTCCTGCCGTTCCCGGTCGAGTGGGAATACCCGACCGAGATCGACGGGGTCATGATGGACCGCTACTACGCGTGGCAGCGCTCGTGCAGCCGGATCACCGCGACCGCCATGCCGTCCCTCGCGATGCCGATGACGTTCTCGCGGGCGGGTCTGCCGATCGGCGTGCAGTTCGTCGGACCGTATCGGGCAGACAGGGCGCTGCTCGAGTTCGGTCTGACGTGGGAGGCGGCCGTCGCCGACGTCATCGCCCGCCGCCCCGTGCTCTAACCGAGGTTCCGTCCGCCACACGCACGCCACAGACGAGGAAGCGCATGACCGCACCGTTCAGCTGGACCGCCCCGAACCCCGCGATCCTCGGGACCCGCCACTCGGCGAGTACGGGGCATTACCTCGCGTCGTCGGCCGCCTTCGCGATCCTCGAGGCCGGGGGCAACGCGGTCGACGCGGGTTGCTGCGCGGGGATGGCGCTCGCGGTCCTGCACGCCGACGAGGTCAACTTCGCCGGCGTCGCCCCGATCATGATCCGCATGGCCGACGGTGAGACCGTGAGTCTCGACGGCCTCGGGGTGTGGCCGCGGCGGATCCCGGCGGACCTGTTCATGACCGAGCACGACGGCACGATCCCGACGGGCCTGCTGCGCACCGTGGTGCCCGCGGCGCCCGACGCCTGGATCACAGCGCTCCGCGACTACGGCACGATGACCTTCGCCCGCGTGGCGGAGGCGGCGCTCCGCCTCGCCCGGGACGGCTTCGCCGTCTTCCCGCTGCTCGCGAACGGGATCACGAACCGCCAGGCGGGGTACCGCAAGTGGCCGGCGAACGAGAAGATCTACCTGCCGGCAGGTCGGCCGCCGGAGGTCGGCGAGCGCTTCGTGCAGCGGGACCTCGCGCGCACGATCCAGCTCATGATCGACGCCGAGCAACGGGCCGGCGGTTCGCGCGAGACCGGGCTCGAGGCGGCGCGCGCCGTCTTCTACGAGGGTGAGATCGCCGAGCGGATCGTCACCTACCACGAAGAGAACGGCGGATACCTCGGCCGTGACGACCTCGCCGAGTTCCGTTCGCGCTACGAGCCGGTCGTCGAGACGCGGTGGCGCGATTTCACACTGCTCACGTGCGGGGCGTGGTGTCAGGGGCCGATCCTCGCCGAGGCGCTGTTGATCCTCGAGGCTTTCGGCCTCGACGGGATGGAGCACAACGGGGCGGAGTACGTCCACGCCTCGATCGAGGCGCTCAAGGCCGTCTTCGCCGATCGCGAGCACCACTTCGGTGATCCGGCGTTCGTCGATGTTCCGCTGGAACGGATCCTCGGTCGAGAACACGTCGCGATGCGGGCCGCGGGAATCGATCCCGATCGCGCCCATCCGGGCCTGCCGCCGGCACTCTTCGGTCAGACCCAGGCGCTTCCGGACGCGATCTCCGCCGCCGGGCTGCGCCACATCGGCGAGGGTGGCACGAGCTACGTGTGCGTCGTCGACCGGTGGGGCAACGCGTTCTCGGCGACGCCGTCGGACGGTGCCTCGACGGCCCCCGTCATCCCCGGCACGGGGATCGTGCCGTCCCTGCGCGGACTGCAGTCACGGCCCGACCCGGCGCACCCCTCGGGCGTGGCGCCCGGCAAGCGCCCGCGGCTCACCCCGAACCCGGCCATGGCCGTGCGGGATGACGGCAGCGTGATGCCGTTCGGATGCCCCGGCGGCGACATGCAGGTACAGGCCATGCTGCAGGTCTTCCTGAACGCGTTCCACTTCGGGATGGACCTCCAGGAGGCCGTGAACGCGCCACGATTCTCGACCTGGAGCTTTCCGAACTCGTTCGCGCCGTTCGACTACCTCGCGGCCCACGTCTTCCTCGAGGACCGCTTCGACGACGAGGTCTACACCGAGCTCGAACGTCGCGGTCACGACGTGAGACGTTGGCCGTCATACACGCGGGATGCCGCAGCGGTCGAGGCGATCTACCTCAACGCGCGGACGGGATTCCTCGAGTCGGCGGCAGACCCCCGCCAGCCCGCGCAGGCGGTGGTGTCGTGAACGAGCCGACGCCCCGCGGCCCCGTGGTCTTCCGCGCCCACGTCGTCACGATGGATCCGGAACGGCCGGAAGCGGAGGCGTTCGCCGTCGATCGCGGGCGGATCGTGGCGGTCGGCGCGGCCGACGATGTCGCGCGCGCCGTGCCCGGCGCACGCGTCGAAGAGCTGGACGGCGTTGTGCTGCCGGGGCTGATCGATGCCCACCTGCACATGGAGCGCGGCGGGCTGAAGGCGCTGACCTTCCTGGCTCCGGGCGCGGGCGTGGACGAGTTCATCCAGACGATGCACGACACCTTCGCGGAGGAGGACGACTGGCCGGCGGGCACGACACCGACGCTGGCCGACCGGGTCCGCGGCTTGGGCGTCGTTCAACCCCTGCTCCACGCGCTCGGCATCACGGGCATCGTGGATCCCGCCGTCACGATCGACGAGATGCGCGGCTACCAGGAAGCCCACAGGCTCGGGGCCCTCACGATGCGCACCGTCGCCATGCCCTACCTGGAGTTCGGATCCGTCGCCACGCCGGATCTCGCCGCCGTGCTCGCCCACCTCGACGGAACGGGCGTCTCGACGGGGTTCGGGGACGACATCCTGCGTCTCGGCCCGATCAAGGTCTACGCGGACGGCGAGGCGCTCAAGGGTCAGGCGCTGCTCGACACCCCGTGGGACGGCACCGGGTACACGGGGCTGCAGCGCATCTCGGAGGACGACTTCGGAACGCTCGTGCGCTTCTGTGCCGAACGCGGGTGGGGCATCGGAACCCACGCCGTGGGGGCGGGTGCGATAGCCTTCGTGACGCGCGCCTACGCGGCCGCGGGCGAGGCGGTGCGCGATCGTCGATTCCAACTCATCCACGCCTATCTCGAGCCCAGCTCCGCGACGATACGCGCCGCAGCGGAACTCGGTGTGATCGCCTCCCTCCAGCCCTCGATCATCTGGCACAACGGTGTGGGTCTGCGGAACAAGATCGGCGTCCGCGCCGAGACGGCGAACCCGGTGCGCTCGTGGCTCGACGCGGGGGCGACCGTCGCGTTCGGTTCGGATGGCCCCTACTTCGCCTTCGACCCGCGCCACCTCATGTGGCAGGCGATCACGCGTCGCGTCGCGGGATCCGACGTCCCGCTCGCGGCGAGCGAGGCCATCACGATCGACGAAGCGCTCGGCGCCTACACGACGGGCGCCGCGTACGCCAGCCTCGCCGAGAACGATCGCGGAATGCTCCGAGCGGGCATGTACGCAGACTGGGCTCTCTGGTCGGCCGACCCGCGCACGGTGCCGGTCGACGACATCCGCTCGCTGCACGTACGTCGGACGGATGTCGGGGGTCGCACCGTCTATCGGAGCGCCCCGTGATCGAGACCGTCCTCGGCCCGATCGAACGCGCGGCACTCGGTATCGTCTCGACGAACGAGCACGTGCTCACCGACTCGCGGCACCTGATTCGCCCCACCCGGGAGGGCGGCATGCTCGCGGGGCCGATCCGGCCCGAGGTGCTCGGTGATCTGCGATGGAGCTGGATGTCGCTGACCGACAACCTCACGCTGGACGACGCGGATGACGCTGCCCGCGAGTTGCGCGAGGCATCCGCCGCCGGCCTCGGCACCATCGTCGAGGCCACGTCGTGGGGGATGGGTCCCGCCCACGAGGCGCGGCCCGATGCCCTGCCCGCGATCGCGCGTGCGAGCGGAGTGAACATCGTCGCGGCATACGGGAGCTACATCGACAAGACCCTGCCCGCCTGGTGGGCGGAGCTCACCGAGGAACGGATGCAGGAACTGTTCGACACGGCGCTGACCCGCGCGATCCCGGGTACCGGCTACCGAGCGGGGGCGCTCGGCCTGCTGGGGACGAGCGCCGAGATCACCCCGGCCGAGGGGCGGGCCCTCCGCGCGGCAGCACGGGCGGCCGCGGCGAACGGCGTGGCCGTCACGATCCGGCTGGACGCGGCAGCGCGACGCGGGCCCGAGGTGGCTCGGATGCTGATCGGCGAAGGACTGCCGGCCGACCGCATCCTCTTCTGCAACATCGACAAGGTGCTCGACGCGTCCTACGTCGGCGACGTCCTCGACACGGGGGCGGTCGTGGAGTTCGCCTTCGGCAGCGAGCACTCGTTCGCCGACCGTGCTCGGGACGCGACGGATGTCGAGCGGATCGACTTCCTGCTCGCCCTCCTGGCCGACCGCCCCGACGCCGCCGTCACGCTCTCGTGTTCCGTGTGGACGAAGGGACAGCTCACGCGCCATGGCGGGATGGGGTACGGGCACATCGTGCGCCGCGTCGCGCCCGCGCTGCGGCGGCTCGGCGTGGCCGACGAACGCCTCGACGAGATGCTCATCGCGCGGCCCGCCGCGCTCCTCGACCGAACGGACATCCCATGACGAACACCGACATCCCGTTGCACACGTGGAGCGTCGCCGACCTCGCCGCCGGAATCCGGTCGCGCGACGTCTCGGCCGTCGAGGTCATGCGCGCGCACCTCGACCGCATCGAGGAGCACAACGACGCCCTCAACGCGATGGTCGCGATGATCCCGGAGTCGGTTGCGCTCTCCGCGGCCGAGGACGCCGACCGGGCCGTCGCCCGGGGCGACGAGCTCGGCATCCTGCCCGGCCTCCCCACCGGAGGGAAGGACCTGAAGGACGCTTCGGGGCTGCCCACCACCCCCGGGATGGCGGCCCACGCGAACGCCCGGCCCGCGACATCCGATTCGTTCATCGTGCGGAGGGTCAAGGCCGCCGGCGCGATCGTGATCGGCAAGACCAACACGCCCGAGGTGGGCCTCGGGACACTGACCTTCAACGATCTGCACGGCGTCTGCCGCAACCCTTGGGACACATCCCGCCACGCCGGGGGATCGAGCGGCGGGTCGGCCGCCGCGGTGGCCGCGGGCATGCTGCCCTTCGCCGACGGCTCGGACAGCGGCGGCAGCCTGCGCTACCCCGCCGCGTTCTGCAACATCGTGGGCCTGCGGCCCACCCCCGGCCGCATCGCGAGCGGGCGACCCGACAACGGCTGGACCGCCCACGGCGTGCTGGGGCCCATGACCCGCACGAGCCCGGATGCCGCGATCGTCCTGGCGGCGATGGCCGGGTCCGACCCGTACGCGCCCATGTCGATCGCCGAGGACCCTGCGCAGTTCCTCGACGTCGCGCCGACCGATCCGTCACGCGTGCGCATCGGGTGGAGTGCCGACGCCGGGGGAGTGCCGATCGCCGACGACGTCGCTCGGACCCACGCCGAGACGCGTCGCGCGCTCCTCGCCGCGGGGTACGACGTCATCGACCTGGACCTCGCGCCGTCGCTCGAGCGGGCGGAGGAGGCGTGGGAGACGATCGAGGTCTTCAACTTCTTCGGCTCGTGCCGCGACGACGTGGCGAAGTACCCCGAGCTGTTGCGCCCGGACCTGGTGCGAAACGTCCGCCAGGGCGAGGCGCTGACCGCGGCGCAGATCGCCGACGCGCTGCGTATCCGCACCGACACCTTCCGCCGCTGGGAACGGCTCTTCGACGACGTCGACCTCGTGATCACACCCGCGACGCCCGTCGTCGCACCGCCCGCGGAGGTCGAGTGGGTCGACCGCGTCGGGGACGTGACCTACGACCGCTATTTCCGCTGGCAGATGCTCGCGAATCGGCTGACGGTCACGGCGCATCCCGTGCTCGTCACTCCCGCTGGTTTCTCGCACGGCCTCCCGGTCGGCATGCAGGTCGTCGGTCGCCACCGCGGCGAACGGGACCTGTTGGCCCACACCGCGGGGATCGAGTCCGTGTTGGGTCTGGTCGGGCGACGTCCCGCGATGTCTTCCGCAAGCGTTACCGGAGCGTAACGAAGAGGACTCAAGAACGGATCCATTCGGGAGTATTTTGGATCCAAACATCACACCCCTCCTGAGGAGCAGCCCGTGTCGCACATCTTCCGTCGCACCATCCTCCCCATCGCCGGCATCGTTGCCGTCGCCACCCTTGCCGCCGGATGCGCCGGGTCCGGCGGCGACAGCGCGTCGGACGCCTCCATGGCGCCCGAGCTCTCGGGTCCCCTGATCTGGGCCGACTACGGCGGTCCGACCAATGAGAGCCGCCAGATCGCCTACTTCGACGGCTTCTACGACGAGACGGGCATCGAGGT
>CAYZEL010000009.1:25694-29932 GCA_964477515.1 uncultured Microbacterium sp. | reverse complement strand
ACCGCCACGCAGTCGAGCGTGAGTAACCGGGAGATGGCGAAGGCGAATGCCTTGGCCAGCTCCACCGTCGCGGCGCTGCGGGCGCAGTTTCCCGATTCCACGACGGCGACGTCGTGCGGATCGGTGCGAGCTGCCACCGGGGAAGCTGACGCCGAGACCGGCCTCACGTCGACGGTCGCCTTTCCGGGTGGGTGCCCGGCGCAGTATCCGGGAACGGTGACCGTTCAGGTCTCCGTCGCCCGCACGACTGCGCCGGGCACGCCACTCACCACCGTCTCGACCCGGGTACTCGTGGGGCGGTCGTGAACCGCGTGTCGGCGGCGGCCGACGACTCGGGGCTGACCCTCGTCGAGCTCATCGTCTACGCAGCCCTGACGGCGCTGCTCATGAGCGTCGTCGCGGTGCTGTTCGCGTCGAGCCTCGGCGCGCAGGCGCGGACGGGCGAACGCGACGCGGCGACGGGACGTGCCCAGGTGGTCATGACCTCGCTCCAGTCGAGCATCCGGAACGCGAGCGAGATCCGGATCGACGGCGACGTCGTCCGCGCCGTCGTGGCGACGGGCACGAAGGACTGGACGTGCGAGGGCTGGACCGTGCGCGGTGGCCGCCTCATGCACGCTGCTTCCTCCGATGCACTCGCCCTGCCGAACGCCTCGGCCTCGGGATGGACCGCGCTGGTCGATGGTGTCGCGCCCTCCGGATCCGGCCCGGCCTTCGTTCTCGCGGACCGGACGCTCGCGGTCTCGCTCCAGGTATCGGCCGGCGAGGCGCGTGTGCCGGCCGTCGGCGAGGTCTTGGCGAAGGCGAAACAGGGCGGGACGGTGAAGAAGTGCTGGTGATGCGCCGCGCGTCCGCACGCTCGGATGTACGCGACGACTCCGGCTCCGCCATCGTCTCGGTGCTGATCGTCATGATCGTGCTCAGCATCTTCGCGCTCGCGGGCGCCGCCGTGGTGACGAGCACGACCGGATCCGTCGTCTCGACGCGCGGCGGCGTGCAGGCCAAGGCCGCCGCGGATGCGGGGATCACCGCGGCCCTCGCCCAGGCTCGCCGCACGAACGACTTCTGCGCGATGGCGCTCACGGGCTCGCAGCCGACGTATTCGGTGACGAGTTCGTGCGCGTCGAATCAGGTCACGTTCACATCGACCGGCCGCGGCGTCGAGGGGGGAGCGGTCCGAACGGAGGCTGTCTACGCCTACACTCCCGCGCAGGAGGCAGGCATGGGCGCCCACCTGACCTTCTTCGACAGCGCCACCTTCACCCAGGAGGTGCGGACGGTGAGCCCCGGCAACACGCTCACGATCGCGATCGCCGACGGCGACTTCACCTGCCAGGTGCCCGTTGCGGCGTCCGTCCGGGTGAAAGGGGCGTTCAACACGAAAGGTTCGTGCGACGTCTCGGGCGCGGTCACCGCGGGTGGGACGATCGACATGACCAACGGCAGCGATACGGTCCGGGGCGCCCTGAGCGCCGCCGGAACGGGGAAGAGTCTCGTCCGCGGTTCGGTCGGTGGGGCCCTCGCGGTGGGCGGCGCGCTCGAGTTCGGGTGGGAGAAGAAGACCGTCGCCGGTGACGTGCGAGCGACGGGCGATGTCAAGCTCGGCAACCAGCGGCTGGCGAAGACGCTCACGTTCCCGGTGGACAAGCGATTCCAACAGGATCAGGGCACCGTGGACGGGACGATCTCGCGGCCGGTCCAGGTCCTGGCGCCCGCCGCGCCGACCTTCGACGCCTGGTTCGACTACGCCTTCAAGGCGTCGGACTGGTCGGGCTATTCGATCGTGACACTGGCCGCCTCGGGCACCGGCCCCGGGACGTGTGCGTTCTTCAACGCGTCACCGGCGAGCGGATGGACGGGCCTCTCCGCGCTCACGACGCCAACCGTGCTCGACGCGCGCGCCTGCTCGAGCCTGAGCTCGAACAGCGGCACCCAGCCGACCGTCGCGCTCAAGACGAACCTCGTCATGCTGGCGAAGGACTTCGATCTGACCATGCTCACGATGACCGCGGCTGCGGGCGCGCATCCCCAGGTCCGGGTCATCGTCGAGGACAAGATCAAGGACACCAAGCCGACCTGCGGGAAGGCCAGCGGGAACATCAACATCAACGGCACGTCGATGGCGTCCGGTGTCACCGCGCTGGGCTACACGCCGTGCACCGTCGAAGTGCACGGCATCGGCGGCCGCGATGCGTGGAACGGCAGCCTGTACGCGGGCGCGTTCTCCTATGGCGGGGTGGTCACGTTCTCGGGCGCTCCGATCGCCCTGCCTGGCATCGCTGGGGGTGCGGCGGTGCTCGGGGAGTTGGTGTCGCAGCGGGACATCCGTTAGCGGAAGCACGGCGCCATCCGGCGCACCGACGGTGGGGGCCGTCGGCGGAAGAGAAGTCGATCTGGGGGAAAGACAATGGCAAAGACAGTTGTGGGGCTGGAGATCACGGAGGAGTTCGTGCGCGCGGTCGAGGTCACCGCGGGTCGCCGACCCGTCCTCGTCGCGAGCGGCGAGGTCCCGCTTCCGGCGGGCGCCGCGAAGGACTCCGAGGTGCTCGATCCGGACGCCGTCGCGCTCGCGCTGCGTCAGCTCTGGACGCGCGCGGGCATTCGGAACCGCCGCGTGGTGCTGGGCATCGGCAGCAAGCGCGTGCTCGTTCGCGAGTTCACCACGCCTACGATGCGTCCGGACCTGCTGAAGCAGTCGCTTCCCTTCCTCGTCCATGAGCTGCTCCCCGTCCCCGCCGAACAGAGCGTGCTCGACTTCCTTCCCGTCTCCGAGGCGGACGGACAGGTGAGCGGGTTCCTCGTCGCGGCGGTGTCCGAGACCGTCGAGGTGTTGCTCGCGACGCTCGAGAAGGCGAAGCTACGCGCAGATGCGGTCGATTTCGCGCCGTTCGGGCTGGCGCGCGCTGCCGGGGCGCTCGCGGAACCGGGCGAGACCGTGGCGATGGTGCATCTCGGCGATCACACCGGCTACGTGGTGATCGTCCGCGACGGCGTCCCGCTCTTCGTGCGGGTGCTGCCGATCGACGTGCGCAATGCAGGCGCTGAGCGCGAGGAAGCCACCGCCGAGGTCGATGCCGCGATCGCCCGGATCTTCGAGACCGTTCCCGCAGGCCCACGCGTCCGCCTGGGGGCGGGGTCCGATGCGGCCCCGCTGCACCCCCCGGCACCCCTCGCGGCGCGGGACATCGCGGCGCGCGTGCGCAGCACGTTGATGTTCCACGCTGATCGGGCGGACGCGCCGGCCGTCGCGCGAGTGCTGCTCAGCGGCCCGGGCGCGGGTTCCGACGGCGTGCTCGATGCCCTGGACGCCGCGCTCGATCTGGACATCGTGCCGGTGGCGGCGGCCGACGTGATCGGGTTCGAGTCCGTTCGAACTCAGGATTCCGCTGCGCGCCCCGATCTCGTCACGACGATCGGGCTGGTCATGGGCGCGGAGGCAGCATGAGCATCTTCCCGCGGGACTTCACGCTCCGCGCGGGCATCCTCCTGATCGTCGCCGTGGTGATCGCGGTCGTCGTCACCGGAGCGTTTTCCCTCGTGCTCAGCACGACGGGTTGAGTGAGGATTCGGTCGCCCGGGCATCCCCCCACCCCCCTTGTCTGAAAGCGACCGAATGGCCGCCCCCGGAGCATCGATTCGTCGATGCCCGGGGGCGTTTCCTTTGAACATGAGAGCGGGCTCATCTCTAGATGAGCCAGCTCTCATGTTTCGAGGAGATTTCATCCTGATGAGAGTTTTTGTTTCTTCATCATGTCGCTTCCTGCATGTCGGATGTCCGGCGTGCGGTAGCTAGTCCAAAGAAAATTATGGTGTTCTATCTGGGAATTAATTCGTGACTCCCGAGAGCCATGACTGGGGCGGGTAGGTTCGCTTGCCGATTTCCCGCGTGTCGCGGTCGAAAATCGTGCTCGCGACGGTATGTGGTCCTTGACACAAAGATGAGAAGTCCCTCATGATTCTTGCCGGGGGATGAATGCATTCTGATGCATTCGCCAAAAGAGGCCGAGGCGGGCAAGGACCCCGACGGAGGGCTTGTCCGCCTCGACCGGCCCCTCACACCATCACAGCCAGGGGAGAGAGAAAGAAATGCGGGCAACCATCCAGAGTTACCTCCAGGCGGAGCGCGAGCGCCGCGAGGAGAATGGCGAGAAGGGCTTCTCGCTCATCGAACTGATCATCGTCGTCGTGATCCTCGGCATCCTCGCCGCGATCGCGATCCCGGTGTTCCTGGGCATTCA
>CAYZEL010000009.1:13614-25594 GCA_964477515.1 uncultured Microbacterium sp. | reverse complement strand
GGTGCGGGGCGTCTCTGACGCTCCGCACCCGACGCGGTTCCAAGAGGATGTGGGAGAGACATGCCTCGTGGGAATCAGGATGAAGACGGCTTCAGTCTCGTCGAGCTCGTCATCGCGATGTTCCTCCTCGCGGTGCTGTCGCTGGCGGTGCTGCCGCTCTTCGTCGGCACCACGCGCCTGAGCGCACAGAATCGCTCGGAGCTTTCCGCCACGGCGTTCGCGGGCGATCGGCTCGCGACGATCCAGGCGGCCTATCCGTCGACCCCGGGCGACGACAGCACGAGCTGCGGCGCCCTGCGCGCCCTTCAGAACCAGGCTCCTGTGGCGGATGCCGCGAGCGGCTACGCCTCGCGCATCACCGTCGGCGCCTGCCCGACCGCCTACCCGGGATCCGTCTCGGTCACCGTCACCGTCCTGGACGGCGGGGCCGAGGTCGCCTCCGTCGCCACCCGCGTCCGTGTGGGCACCTCATGACGCCGCGCACGGATGACGCGGGCGTCACGATGATCGAGCTGATCATCGTGCTGGTCGTATCCAGCATCCTGCTCGCCTTGGTGTCCGTCATGTTCGCCACGACCCTGACGGCTCAGCGGCAGACGACGGAACGCGATCTCGCCACGGCCCAGCTGAACGCCGTGACGGCGTCGATCACCGAGTCCGTGCGGGCCTCGGCCGACTCGGCCGTCTCGGAGTCGGGTCAGCGACTCGACGCCACGGTCCTGCTCTCCGACGGCGAGTCGTGGGAGTGCCGCGCCTGGCGCGTGCTGGACGCAGAACTGCTCTTCCGCACGATCCGCGGGGGCGTCTCGTCGTCGTGGACGGCCCTCGCGACGGGTGTGCGCGGCAATCTGGCGTCCGGCGCGGCCTTCGCCGCGAGCGACTCGACGATCACGCTCGGCCTCACGATCACCCGGGGTGAGACCGTCGTCGCCCTGACGGACGGCGCCCACGCCCAGGTCGTCACGGAGGAGGTGCCGTCATGCTGAGCATCCGCGGCGCTTCGCGTCCCGTGACCGCGCGCGACGACTCCGGCTCGGCCCTCGTCTCCGTGCTCGTCATCATGCTCGTACTGACGATCGGGGGACTGGCGCTCGGCGCGGTGACGACGAGCACGACGGGGATGCTCGTGGATTCGAGCGATCGCTCGCAGGCCCAGGCCGCGGTCGACGCGGGCATCGCCACGCAATTGGCCCGGCTCGAGTCCGGCGACCTGCCCTGCGACGCCGCCTCCGGTACGGATCGCGTCGACGGGTTGGGCAGCCCGGCCTATTCGTACACGCTCGCCTGCGGCGACGGACTCGCCACCCTCACCGCGACCGCGCGAGTGGGCGGAGCGTCGGTCGCACGTCAGGCCATTCTCGGCGTGTCGGGCGGGTCGGAGCCGCCGACCGCGGGTGGTCCGGGGCTGTTCTACACCTACGGGCTCAACACCCGCCTGAACTCCTACGTCTACGACGACGTGAACAGCGAGGTCGGCATCGACGAGTTCGTCGGGTCCGCGGGCGTCTACGCGTCCACCGGCAAGATCGAGTGCGGATCCGGCTCCGTCTTCCCGGGCGATGTCTACACGAAGGTCGGCGACCTGCAGATCGATTCCGGGTGCCTCGTCCAGGGCAACGCGTACATCGGGGGCCGTGCGAACGTGAACGGCGGCACGATCGGCGGCAGCCTCGTTGCACCGAAGAACGTCGATCATAACATCGCTGGCACGATCGGTACCTCGGGCGCCGACGGGGGAGATGCCTTCCTGGGCGGGACGTTCACCCTCAACTCGGGAACCGTGCACGGCAGCGTGAGCGCCTCCGGAACGGGCAAATCGACGCTCGGCAGCGGCGTCGTGCACGGCAACTTCCGCTACAGGGGGAGCTACGGCGTCTGGGGCACCCCGGCGACCACGATCGTCAAGGGCACGATCTACAAGGACAGTGCCCTGGCAGCCCCCACCCTGCCCGAGATCCCCGACTGGCAGGACGTCACCTTCACGCCCGTGAACGCCACGACGCCGCCCGCCGCGTGGGCGGAGCAGGGCTATCAGCTCACGACGGTGTCCGGGACGGCGTGCGAGAAATGGTCGGGCAACTCCGCCGACGTGACCTCGCTCGCGAGCGCGCTGACGAGCAGGATGATCTTCGACATCCGGGCCTGCGCGGGCAACTTCGACACGAACGCGGGCGGGGCCAACAAGCAGGTCGCGGTCAACCGCGACATCGCGATCATCGCCAACAAGTGGTACCTGTCCGGCACGAAGTTCACCAGTGCCGACGGCAACCCGCACACGGTCTTCCTCATCACGCCGGACGGCAATCCCGGTGCGGCCGGCCCGCAGTGCACTGCTCCCGCGGCCGCGTCGGAGCAGCTGAACGACTCGACCGTCTCTCCGAAGATCGCCGTGTACATCTATACGCCGTGCCTGATGAAGTTCAACAGCGGCACCGCGACGTTCCGCGGCCAGGTCTATTCGGGGCAGTTGTCTTTCGGCGGCGGTGTGAAGGTCGCGTTCGCTCCGCGGAACGTCCCCGGGTACGACTTCGGCGAGGACATCGAGCCCTGGCCCGGCGGAGGCGGCGGAGGCGGTTCGGACCTGACGTTCGCGCTGCTCTCCAGCCGCGATCTGGAGGCGGCCGGATGAGCTCCCTCACTCCCGCGGCGCTCGCGCTCATCGTCGCCTTCGCCGGCGTCCTCGGGCTCGTCATCGGTTCGTTCCTCAACGTCGTCGCCTATCGCGTTCCGGCGGGCATCCCTCTCACGCGCGAGAGCCGCTGCCCGCACTGCGACGAACCCGTGCGCCCGTGGCAGAACGTCCCCGTGCTGTCGTGGGTCGGCCTGCGCGGACGCTGCGCGTCGTGCTCGGCGCCGATCTCGCCCCGGTACCCGCTGGTCGAGGCGGCGACGGGCGTCATCTTCGCCGCCGTCGCCTGGTACTTCGCCGCTCCCGCGGTCGCCGGATCGGCGGGCGGCACCGCCGCAGCGATCGTCGTGGGGATCGCCTACCTCTCCTTCGCGGCGGTGAGCGTCGTGCTGGCCCTGATCGACCTCGATGTGCGGCGCCTGCCGAACGCCATCGTGCTGCCGAGCTACGCCGTGTCGCTCATCCTGCTGACCCTCGCGTGCCTGCTCGGAGCGGACTGGTCGGCGCTGCTGCGCGCGGTCATCGCGGCGATCGTGCTCTTCGGTTTCTACGCGCTCCTGCGGGCCATCCGCCCGGACGGCATGGGTGGCGGCGATGTGAAGCTCGCGGGGCTGATCGGCATCTTGCTCGGCTGGCTCGGCTGGGGAAGCGTCGTCGTGGGCGCTTTCGCGGCCTTCCTGCTCGGTGGCGTGTTCGGGGCGGCACTGCTGATCGCTCGTCGCGCCGGGCGCCGCACGGCCATCCCCTTCGGTCCGTGGATGCTCGCGGGCGCATGGGTCGGAATCACCGTGGGCGAGCCGATCGCCCGCTGGTACACGGGACTTCTCGTCGGCGCCTGAGCGTCGACGACGGATACGAAAGGGAGGACGACGATGGCACGGACGATCGTGGGACTCGAGATCACCGACGAGAGCGTGCGCGCCGTCGAGGTGAGCGGGGGACGAACCCCGACGATCCTCGCCGCGGGCGAGGTGCCGCTCCCGGCGGACGCGGCGCGCGACTCGGAGGTGCTGGACCCGGATGCCGTCGCGGTGGCGATCCGCCAGCTCTGGAGCCGAGCGGGGATCAGCGGCAAGCGCGTCATCCTCGGAATCGGCAGCCGCAGGGTGCTCGTCCGCGAGTACAGCACGCAGGCGATGAAGCCGGAGCTCCTGCGCCAGTCGCTACCTTTCCAGGTACAGGATCTGCTGCCGGTGCCGGTCTCGCAGGCCGTGCTGGACTTCTACCCTTTCGCCGAAGAGGACGGTCAGGTCCACGGCCTGCTGGTCGCCGCGGTGGCCGAGACGATCGAGACCCTGATCGCCACGCTCGCCAAGGCCAAGCTGACGGTCGACCTGGTAGACCTGGTGCCGTTCGGACTCGCCCGCGTCGCCCAGAGGGTCGGGCGACCCGGCGAAGCGACCGCGATGGTGCACATCGGGGACCACACGAGCTATGTCGTGGTGTCGATCGACGGCATCCCGCGGTTCGTGCGCATCATCCCGATCGACCTGCCGACGGCGGCCGTCCGCGCGCGGGCCCGCATGGCCCAGGTCGCGGTCGCACGCGAGCCCGTGGCTGAACTCGCGCTCTCGGGCGCTGCCGTGCATGCGGTGGCGATCGGCGGCGCCGCAACGGCCACGAGTGTCTTCGACCGCCCACGTGCGGCGCTGCGGGCCGAGGCCGAGACGGCGCCGGCCGTGGCGGATTTCGCCGAGCGCGTGCGCAGCACCCTGGCGTTCTACCGCAATCGGCCCGGGTCTGCCCCGATCACCGCCGTGTGCGTGAGCGGCGCGGGGTTCGCGGCCGAGGGCATGCGCGGAGAGATTGCTCGCGCGCTCGATCGTCCGCCGCAGGTCGTGACCGGGCGCGCCATCCTGCCGGCGCACGGGCTCAAGGATCCCTCGACCGATCTCGATCTGAACCTCGTGCCGACGATCGGACTGGTCTTGGGGGAGTTCGCATGATGAAGGGCCTCACTCCCGCACCCGCGACGGGTGCGATGCCGCGCGTCAACCTGATGCCGCGTGCCGAGACGGAGCGTCGCGAGCGCAACGCTCTGGCGCGCCGGTGGGGCGTCGGTCTGCTCATCGCCCTCCTCGTCGTCGCGCTCGCGTCCACCGGGGCGTTCTGGCTCAAGTGGAGCGCGCAGCAGCGGCTGGCCACCGAACAGCTCCGGACGACCGAATTGCTCACCGAGCTGGCGGGCCTGTCCGACGTGAGTCAGGCGCTGGCGCTGCGCACCGAGCTCCAGGGCTTCCGTGCCGACGCGATGGTCGCGCACCTGTCCTGGAGCGGTCTGTTCGCCGACCTCGGTGCCGTGCTGCCCGAGGGCGTGGTCGTCAGCGGGTTCGATCTGACGGTCGGCGCCGCGCCCGTCACCGACGATCCGCAGACCGAGCTCGGCCTCACGGGGGCCCTCGAACTGAGCAGCGCGACGGCGATCGACATCGCTCCGGCCGTCCGCTCCCTGCAGAAGGTGCCCGGCGTCTCGAGCGTCGCCCCCGTCGAGATCATGTCCGAGACGAGCGGTGATCAGACGACCTACACCTACCGGCTCACCGCGAGCTTCGACCAGACGCTCTACACCGGCGACTTCGCGGAGGAGGATGCACGATGAACATCCCCAAGCAGCTGTTGAACCTGATGGGCGCCGTGCTCGTGCTCGCGATCGTCGCCGCGGGTGCGCTCCTGGTCGCCGTACCCGTGTGGACGGACTCGAACCGGATCGCGGCCGAGGCGCGCACGGTCGCGAGCTCCAACCTCACGTACGAGACGCAGATCGCCTCTCTCCGCGATCGGGCGAGCGAACTGCCCGAGATCCAGACGGCGGTGGTCGAGCTGCGGCGCGGCATCCCCGCCGACCCGCGGCTCGATGAGGTCTTCGAGGCGGCGGCCGCCGCCGCGGCGGCCACCGGGCTCACGATCGTCTCGGCCACCGCCGGCGAGGCCGTCGACTGGACACGGCGCGAGCCGCTCGCGCCGGGGGTCGTCGCGACCGACGATCAGTCCGCTGCCGTGACCGGGACGGACGCGTCGGGGTCCGAGACCGTTCCTCCCGCGGACGGTGTGCCGGCGCCGGATTCTTCGGGCGCCCCGGATTCCGCGACGCCGTCCTCGCCGAAGATCCAGATCGATTTCACGATCGTGCTGAACGCCCCGACGCCTGAGGCCGCGGAGAGCTTCATCGATGCTCTCAGCAGCGGGGATCGCCTGGTCGACGTGGTGCATTCGGGACTCACCACTACGCCGGAGGGCTACGACCTGACCGTGAACGCGCTCGCGTTCATCCGGACCGAGAACTGAGGCATCCCATGTCCGACATCACCGCACTGGACGGCCTGCTCGCCGCAGCAGCTCGGGCCCGCGCGTCCGACGTCCACGTCACCGCCGATCGCCCCGCGCTCATGCGCGTCGACGGCGATCTCATGACCGTCGAGGGCTACCCCGAGCCGCTGTCGGCCGAATGGGTCGAACGCGCGGTGCTCGCGATCATGTCCAACGCCCAGGCCGAGGACTTCGCCACTCACGGTGAGGTCGACCTCTCCTACGCGTCACGGGATCTCGGGCGCTTCCGCGTGAACGTCTTCCGGCAGGTGGGGGCCGTCGCCGTGGCGTTCCGTTTCATCTCGACGCGCGTTTCCTCCCTGGCAGAGCTGGGCGCACCGCCCGTCGCGCGGGAACTCGCGCTCAAACCGCGTGGTCTCGTCCTCGTGACGGGCCCCACCGGATCGGGCAAGTCCACGACCCTCACAGCGATGGTCGACATCATCAACAGCACGCTGCCGGCCCACGTCATCACGATCGAAGACCCCATCGAGTTCCAGCACACCAGCCGGACGGCCCTCATCCATCAGCGCGAGATCGGGTCCGACACCGCGTCGTTCTCCGCGGCGCTGCGCCGCGTGCTGCGCCAGGATCCCGACGTCATCCTGATCGGCGAGCTCCGTGACACCGTCTCGATCTCGACGGCGCTCTCTGCGGCCGAGACCGGCCACCTCGTGCTCTCGACCCTGCACACCCAGAGCGCGGCCAAGAGCATCAACCGCATCGTCGATGCGTTCCCCGCCCACCAGCAGGACCAGGTCCGGACGCAGCTGGGGGACACGCTCCAGGGCATCATCAGCCAGTCGCTCCTGCCCCTCGCGCAGAGCGAGGGACGCACGATCGCGACCGAGGTGCTCGTCAACACCCCGGCCGTGGCGAACATGATCCGCGAGAACCAGATCGCGCAGATATATTCGGCGATGCAGGCGGGATCCGGTCTCGGCATGCACACGTTCGATCAGGATCTCAAGCGCCTGGTCGAGGACGGCACGGTCACCGAGAGCATCGCGCGCGCCAACGCGGTCGACCCCCGCAGCCTCGACGGCGTGCGGGTGCGTCCGCGCGACCTCGACGCCGACGCCTGGGTGACGCACGCGCGCGAGCGCCACGTCGCCGGATGGGGGAACTGAGATGCCGCTGTTGCAGGAGTACACCTATCGCGCGGTCGACGGCACCGGTGGTGCGATCGTCAAGGGCACGATCGAGGCGTCCAGCGAGAACGCCGTCGTGGCGAAGCTCCGCGTCCAGGGTCTCACGCCCGTGTCGGTCGTCCCGGTGTCGAAGACGGGCCTGAACCGGGATGTCTCGATCCCCGGCCTGCGCAAGCGCGTCAAGGTCGACGAGCTGGCCGTGCTGTCGAAGCAGATGGCCGGACTGATCAACGCCGGGCTGCCGCTCATGCGGACGCTCTCCATCCTCATCGAGCAGACGGAGGGCAAGCAACTGCAGCACGCCCTGGTCGCCGTGCACGCCGACGTCGAGGCGGGGGCATCCCTCTCGGTCGCGCTCGGCAGGCACACGGATGTCTTCCCGCCGCTCATGGTCAGCATCGTGCGCGTGGGCGAGACAGGCGGTTTCCTCGGCGAGGCGCTCACGTCGATCGCCGAGACGTATGCCAACGAGGCCGAGCTGCGCAACAAGGTCCGGACGGCGACCACCTACCCGATCGTCGTGCTCGTGATCGCGATCGTCGGTGTGCTCGTGATGGTGACCTTCATCGTCCCGATCTTCGAGGGGATGTTCGCCGGCATCGGGTCGGAGTTGCCACTTCCCACGCAGGTGCTCGTCGTGATCTCGCACAACATGGTGTGGTTGCTTCCGCTCCTCGGCGTGATCGCCCTGGTCGGGTGGATCTGGTGGACGCGAAACCGCACGACCGAGCGCGTACGTCGAGTCGTCGATCCGCTCACGTTGAAGATGCCGATCTTCGGACCGCTCGCGACCAAGATCGCCGTCGCGCGATTCACCCGCAACCTCTCGATGATGCTGCACGCGGGAGTGCCCCTCGTGCAGTCCCTCGCGATCGTCGGTCAGGCCGCGAACAACTTCGTGATCGAACAGGCCGTGAGCGACATCCAGGACTCGATCCGCCAGGGCCGGTCGTTCGCCGTGCCGCTCGCCAAGGCCCGGGTGTTCCCGCCGATGGTCGCGCAGATGGTCTCCGTCGGTGAAGAGTCGGGCACGCTTGCGGAGATGCTCGCCAGCATCGCCGACATGTACGAGAACGAGGTGCAGACCGCGACGGAGCAGCTCACCGCCACGATCGAGCCGGTCCTGATCGTCGGGATCGGCGTGATGATCGGCGGGATGGTCATCTCGCTTTATCTCCCGATTTTCTCGCTGTACGGCGAGCTCGGCCAGTCCGGCTGAGACAGTGTCCGACGGGCTGCGTCGCTCTCCCCTTCGCAGAATCGTCGGACCGTTCCCGGCCGTGTCCTCGTGGCGCGGCCGGGAACACCTTCCGTCCAAGCGGACGTCGTCAGATCGAAACGCGCAGAACCTCTTCGACCGTGGTCAGCCCCGCCGTGACTTTGCTCCATCCGTCATCGCGCAGCGCCACCATGCCCGATGCCAGCGCCACGCGCCGCATCTCGGTGCCGGTAGCCCGCGCGACGACGAGCTCCTCCAACTCGTCGGTGATGGTCATCACCTCGTGCAGCGCGATCCGTCCCCGGTAGCCGGTTCCGGAACACGTGTGGCATCCGACCGCGCGATAGAGCTGCGGCGGGTCGTCGGGGTCGTGCGGGAACCCGACCGCGCGCAGTCGCTCGCTGGTCTCGTGGAGCGGCGCGCGGCACTGCGTGCACAGGCGCCGGGCGAGGCGCTGGGCGACCACCGCGCTGAGAGCCGTGGCGACCAGGAACGGCTCGCAGCCGATCTCGACGAGTCGGGGGAGGGCGCTCGGCGCGTCGTTCGTGTGCAGCGTCGAGAGCACGAGGTGTCCGGTGAGGGATGCCTCGATCGAGATGACGGCGGTCTCGTGGTCGCGGATCTCGCCGACGAGCACCACGTCCGGGTCGCTTCGCAGTATGGAGCGTAACGCCGCGCCGAACGTCAGTCCCGCGCGGTTGTTGACCTGCACCTGGTTGACGCCCGCGATGCGGTACTCCACCGGATCCTCGACCGTGATGACGTTGACGCGCGGGTTCGAGACATCGCGCAGCGCCGTATACAAAGTGGTCGACTTCCCCGAGCCGGTCGGCCCGGTTACGAGCACCATGCCGTGGGGACGATGGATCGCCTTCTCGAACCGCTCGAGGTTTCCGGGCGACATCTGCAGGTCGGTCATCGCCATCGACTGGCCGCTGTTGTCGAGGATGCGCATGACGATCTTCTCGCCCCACACGGTCGGAAGCGTCGCCACGCGCAGATCGATCTGGCGTCCGTCGTGGTGGACCGAGAGCCTGCCGTCCTGAGGGCGGCGCCTCTCGGCGATATCGATCGCCGACATGATCTTGAGTCGCGAGATGATGCCGTCCTGGATCGCGCGGTCGGCCCGCTGCATCTCGTGCAGCACGCCGTCGATGCGAAAGCGCACGGTCAGCTGGTGCTCCCCGGGCTCGACGTGGATATCGCTCGCCCGGTCGTTGATCGCCTGCGCGATCAGGAGGTTGACGAAGCGCACCACGGGGGCGTCCGTATCCGCGTCGTCGAGCGCCTCGGTGAATGTCGCGGTCGAGGTCTGGTTCGTCTCTCCGATGCGCTCGGAGAGGTCGCTCAGCTCCTCGTCCGATCGCAGGTACCTCTCGAACGCGCGCTGCAGGGCATCGGCTGCCACGGCCACAGGCTCGACCCGCAGGTCCGTCACGCTGGTGATGTCGTCGATGGCGATGATGTCGCTCGGATCGACCATCCCGAGGATGAGCCGATCGCTGACCCGCTCGAGGGGGATCACGCGATAGCGGCGGCTGAGGGACCCGGGCACGAGGGCGATCGTCGGCGGATCCAGAGCGGCCCCCGAGATGTCCACGGCTCGCGTGCCGGTGTGCGCGGCGACGGCCTGAGCCAGCTGCCACTCCGTCACGACCCCCTGGTCGACCAGGTGCCTCTCGAGTTCGCTGGTGTCGCCGAAGCGCTCGATCGCGGTCGTCATGTCGGCCGCGCTCACCGCGCCCGTGAGCACCAGCGTCTGATAGATACCGCGCACGTGATACACCTCTCGCCGCCCACAATCCTATGCGCGGCTGCTCGGCACGCCCGCGTCTGCGGACCGGATGTCACGGCTGTCAAGACGCTGCACGGTTCCGCGAACGCGATTAGCCTGACCAGATGGCCGACACCCCAGCATCCGCGCAGGCTCGACGCCCCCTCATCGCCCGGGTCATCACCGGGGTTCTGCAACGCAAGCCCGTCCGCGCCTTCCTCCTCTACTCCGAGCATCGTGGTCCGATGCTCGCCGACAGCATCACCTACCGCCTGCTGTTCGCGATCTTCGCCGCGGTGCTGCTGGGGTTCTCCATTGCGGCGCTCTGGCTCTCGGGCGACGCGGTGGCTTGGCAGGCTCTGATCGACGCGGTCAACTCCGTCATTCCCGGGCTCGTGGGCGAGGACGGGCTGATCGATCCGTCCGACATCGAGGCGCCGGCGGGCCTGAGCGTGACCGGAGCGCTCTCGTCCCTCGGTCTTCTCGGCGCCGCGATCGGATCCGTGGGTCAGGTGCGCTCCGCGCTGCGCTCCCTCGCCGACGAGCCGAACGAAGACATCTTCATCGTCTGGGCGCTGCTGCGGAATCTGGCCGTCGCGATCGGCGTCGGGGTGGCCCTCGCCGCGGCCGCGGCCGTGACGTTCTTCGGAACGGCCCTGGTCGACGTCGTGGGCGGATGGTTCGGGGTGCCGGCCGATCACCCGCTGTCGTCGTGGGGGACGTGGCTGTTCTCCGCTGCCGTCGTCCTGGTTCTCGACGTGATCGTGATCGCCGTGCTGTTCCGCGTCCTCTCGGGTGTGAAGGTCTCGGGCCGCGCGCTCTGGCCGGGTGCGATCATCGGCGGTATCGGCCTCATCGTGCTCCAGCAGCTGTCGGGGCTGTTCGTCGGAGGCGCCCGTGCCAACCCGCTGCTCGCGTCCTTCGCCGCGCTCATCGCGCTGCTGCTCTGGTTCAATCTGTCCAGCCAGGTCGTGCTGATCTCGGCCGCGTACATCCTGACGGGCGTCGAAGAGGAACGGGATCGGGTGCGTGCGCGCTACGGGGCGCCCACCTTCGCCGCGCGTCGCGTACAGCGCTCCGAGATCGCTCTGAACGTGGCCAAGACCGAACTCGACCGTGCACGACAGGCGGAGCAGGAGGAACGCGAGAAAGCGCTCGCCGGATCGAAGGGAGACGAATGAGTGACACCGAAGTCAACACCCCCGCATACTCGGCCGCGGCGGTCCGTGCCGCAGAACAACCCCTGATCGCGGCGGGTGAACCCCTCATGGCGCGCGCCGCGGCGGCGACCGGTGTGTGCGTGCGCGAACTGCTCGAGGCATCCGCCGACCCCGCGGGGCCCGTGCTCGTGCTCGCGGGATCGGGCAACAACGGTGGGGATGCGTTGTTCGCGGCGGCCTCGCTCGCGAGCTCGGGCATTCCCGTCCGCCTGCTGCTGACATCGGATCGGGCGCACAGCGAGGGTCTCGGTGCCGCCCGCCGCGCGGGCGCGCGGTGTGTCGGCCTCGACGAGGTGCGGTCCGGAGCATCCGACTTCAGCGTGATCGTCGACGGGATCCTCGGCATCGGCACGTCGCCGTCGCCCGCGCTCCGCGGGATCGCGCGGGCGGTGGTCGAGACGATCATCCCCGCGGTGTCGACGGGTGCGCCGGACCGGCCCCGCGTCGTCGCGGTCGACCTTCCGAGCGGCCTGCACCCCGACGACGGTTCGGCCGACGATGCCGTGCTGCCCGCCGACATCACCGTGACCTTCGGCGCTCTGAAGGCGGGTCTGGTTCGGGGACGGGGGCCGGAGGTCTCCGGCGAGATCCGCCTCGTCGACCTGGGCCTCGGGCCCGCGCTGGCGCGGGTCCGGCCGGAGCTCGAGACATCCGTTCCGATCCGCCTCGTCGGCTGAGCGC
>CAYZEL010000009.1:0-13514 GCA_964477515.1 uncultured Microbacterium sp. | reverse complement strand
GGGCCGGGGCGCGGGTCAGTCGCGCGCGTAGAGCTCGACGAACGTCCGCAGCATCCGTGACGGATGCGCTACCGGCGCCCGGCGCACGGCGGCGAGCGTCTTCTCGAGTTCGTGCGCGGCGAAGTAGCCGTGCCCCGCGTAGGCGTGGATGCGCGTCGTGATCCCGTCGACGTCGAGTTCCGGGTGGAACTGCGTCGCGTAGACGTTCCGTCCGACGCGGAACGCCTGAACGGGACACCCCGGTGAGGATGCCAGGTGCACGGCGTGTGCGGGCAGACGCGACACCGCCTCTTTGTGTCCCACGAACGCGCCGAACTCCGTCGGCAACCCCGCGAAGAGCGGGTCGCGGGAGCCCTCCGCGGTCAGCGTGACCGGAACGACGCTGATCGGCTCGCCGAAGGTTCGGTCGATCACGGCGCCCTCGTGCACGCCGAGAGTGCCGATGCCGTAGCAGGCTCCGAAGAACGGGAAGTCCCGGCGCACGACTGTGTCGAGCAGAGCCGCGAATTCCGCCTCGACGCGCCGCTGCACGGGCGATTTCGCGTCGGCGGGATCGGACGCGTTGAACGGTCCTCCGCCGACGATGATTCCCGACAGGGCGTCGAGATCGAGTTCGGGCATCGGCCCGGCCTCCAGACGCACCCGGATCAGGTCTCGCTCGTCGAGTCCCGTGGCGCGCACGACCGCGGCGTACTCCTCGTCCGCGGGCACGTCCTCGGCCCGCGTGGCGAGCAATACGAACGGTCTCACCGGCTACGAGGCATACGTGACCAGGCCGAGTTCGACATCCGAGACGAGTTGCGGATGCGTCGGCACGACACGCACCGTGTACCCGAACGGACCCGTCACCGCGAGCGGTACGGTGCCCGCGAACGTCGTCAGCCCGTCGACCGGATCACCCGAGGCCGCCAGCGGCACGATCGAGCGCTCGCCCGTGATGGCGTCCTCGGCATCCGTCGTCCCGCACACCAGCTGAACGGCGACATCGTGGGCAGACAGCCCGTCGAGCGCGACGGCGGCGCGCACCTCGAGCACGTCACCGGCCGCCGCCTGCTGTGCGATGCCCGATCCGTCCACGCTCGCGATGTGCACCGACGGCCAGGCCGCCCGCACCCGCTCCGTGTAGTCCGCGAGCTCGCGCGCGAGGGCGAAGTCGTCGGCGCGCAGCTCGGTCGCGTGCTCCGAGGCGGGTGTGTACAGGCGGGCGACGTACTCGCGCACCATCCGGTCGCTCGTCGCCTTCTGCCCGAGAACCTTCATCGTGTGCCGCACCCTCCCGAGCCACTCGGTCGGCACACCGTCGGGCCGGTCGGAGAACTTCGGCACGGGCTGGGGCCCGATCCGGTCGTAGAGAGCGGACGCCCCGGCATCGTCACGCTCGTCGTCCGAACCCGCGGTGTCGGCCGTGGGGATCGCCCAGCCGTTCTTGCCGTCGAACCACTCGTCCCACCATCCATCGAGGATCGACAGGTTGAGCGCGCCGTTGAGCGCCGCCTTCATGCCCGAGGTGCCGGACGCCTCGAGGGGGCGGATGGGGTTGTTGAGCCAGACGTCGCAACCGGGGAAGAGGGTCTTGGCGAGCGAGATGTCGTAGTCGGGCAGGAACACGATCCGCCCGCGCACCTTCGGGTCGCGGCTGAATCGCACCAGCTCCTGGATCATCTGCTTGCCGGAGTCGTCGGCGGGGTGCGACTTTCCGGCGACGATGATCTGTACGGGATGCTCGGGATCGGTGAGGATTCGTGTCAGGCGCTCGGGATCCCTCAGCATGAGCGTGAGGCGCTTGTAGGTCGGCACGCGGCGCGCGAAGCCGATCGTGAGCGCCCCGGGGTCGAGAACCCCCGCAAGGCCGGTGCGGCTGCGGGCCTCGTCGACGAGTTCGCCCTTCATCGTCGAGCGCGTGTCCCAGAGCTCGCGATCCGGGACGCGCGCGACATCCGTCCAGTCGTGGGTCTCGACGTGCGCATCGCCGAAGGCCCGCTCGCTCAGGCCCTTGAGCGCGGGGTGCAGCCAGGTGGGAGGGTGCACGCCGTTCGTGATCGACGTGATGGGAACCTCGTCGGTGTCGACGCCCGGCCACAGCTGCCCGAACATCCCGCGACTCACCTCGCCGTGCAGCAGCGAGACACCGTTCGCGTGTTGACCGAGGTGCAGGCCGAGCACGGCCATGTTGAACACGCTCGGATCGCCGCCCGGCCAGCTCTCGAGCCCGAGGGCGAGCGCGCGCTGCGGGTCGATGCCGCTCACGACGCCGGCCGTGAGGTAGTCGGCGATGAGGTCCTTCGGGAAGCGGTCGATTCCGGCCGGGACCGGGGTGTGCGTCGTGAACACCGTCGAGGCCCGCACCTGGGCGAGCGCCTCGTCGAACGTCAGGCCATCATGCGTGATGAGCTCGGACATCCGCTCGATGCCCTGCAGCCCCGCGTGGCCCTCGTTCGTGTGATAGACGTCCGCCTCCGGTCGGCCCGTCACACGGGACCAGGCGCGCAGCGCGCGCACGCCGCCGATACCGAGCAGTGCCTCTTGCAGGAGCCGGTGCTCGCCGCCGCCGCCGTACAGGCGGTCCGTGACCCGGCGCATCTCCTCCGTGTTGGAGGGGGTCTCGGAGTCGAGCAGCAGCAGGGGGACGCGACCGATGTCGGCCACCCAGATGCGCGCGTGCAGCACACGGCTGGCCGTGATGTCGAGGGACACCTCGACCGGGGTGCCGTCGCCGTCTCTCAGCAGTGTCAGACCGAGGCCATGAGGGTCGAGCAGCGGGTAGCTCTCGCGCTGCCAGCCGTCGTCGCCGATCGACTGACGGAAGTACCCCGCGCGATAGAAGAGCCCGATGCCCGTGAGGGGCACGCCCAGGTCGGAGCAGCTCTTCAGGTGATCGCCGGCGAGGATGCCGAGGCCGCCGGAGTACTGGGGGAGCGAGCCATCGACCCCGAACTCGGGGGAGAAGTACGCGATGTGTTCGGGCTTGGGGCCCTGCACGCGCTGGAACCATCGCGGCTGCGTCAGGTAGGCCTCGAGCCGATCGGCCTCCTCGGTGACCCGATCGACGAAAGCGTCGTCTCGGGCGAGGGCGTCGAGCCGTTCCTGTCCCAGCGCGCCGAGCATCCGTGCGGGGTTCTCTCCGACCTTCGCCCACACCGCGGGGTCCATGGAATCGAACAGGGCGTGCGTCGCGCGACTCCACGACCAGCGCCAGTTCGCGGCGAGCGTGTCGAGTGCCGCGATGCTTTCGGCGAGAACGGGGCGGACCGTGAACGTTCGAATGGCCTTCATGCGACTGATCTTAGGGGTGTCGTCTGACCGCTTCCCATCGTGGGAGGCAGGGGCCCGTCATGCCCGCGGGGTAGGGTCGATGAAGGAGGAATCATGTCTATTGCACGACTTTCCGGAGGGCCGCTCGACGGCCAGGTGGTACCCCTCGAGGATGCCGACGACGACTCGCTCGTCCTGCCCTACAGCGAGGGTCAGATCGTCTACCGCCGCCAGGGCGAGCTCGAGCAGACCGGCGAATCGGACGGCCCCACGCAGGCGACGTTCGTCTACGTCGAAGAGACGCAAGAGATCAGGCCCGACAGCGATTGAGCGCATGACGGGTGAGCCGACGCGTTCGATCGAGGTCGAGTGCAAATACGACGTGGGCGAGGACACCCGCCGTCCGGATCTGGCCTCGCTTCCCGGCGTGGCCGGGGTTGCTCCCCCCGAGCTTCGCTCGATGGACGCGATCTACTTCGACACGGTCGACCTCTCTCTGGCGCGTCGAGCGGTCGCGTTGCGGCGACGGACGGGCGGTCCCGACGAGGGATGGCACGTCAAGTTCAGCGCTCCCGAGGGGCGGCACGAGTGGGGCTGGGCGCTCGACGAGGCTTCGTCGTCCGATCCGCGCGCGCTGACGGTGCCGGGGGATGTCCGCGCGGCCGTCACCGAGTGGTGCGGCGACCACGAGTTGCGCCCGATCGCGCGGGTGCGCAATGAGCGCCACGCGATCCTGCTGCAGGATGCCTCGGGCGCTGTCGTCGCCGAGTACGTCGACGATCACGTCGAGGCGACCGACCTGCAGACGGGCAGCGCGACGCGCTGGCGCGAGTGGGAGGTCGAGCTCGGTCCCGCGGCCCCCGCAGACGATCGCGGGCGCGCAGAGTTCTTCGCGGCGGTGGATGCCGTCGTGGCCGCCGTCGGGGGAGTGCCCGCGACATCCGGCTCCAAGCTGCAACGCGCCCTCGGCCGCTGAAGCGCGAACGAAAGACCGACGCCCGGCTCGCGATGCGAGGCCGGGCGTCGGTCTTTCGTGAAGAAGCTCGTCACATGTTGATCATGTGACCGGCGAGGCCGTGGAACGCCTCTTGCACGGCCTCCGACAGCGTGGGGTGCGTGTGCACGTTGCGTGCGGCCTCGAGCGCGGTCAGATCCCACTTCTGCGCCAGCGTGAGCTCGGGAAGGAGCTCTGACACGTCGGGGCCGATCAGGTGGCCGCCGAGGAGTTCGAGGTGCTCGCCGTCCGCGATGAGCTTGACGAACCCGATGGGCTCGCCGAGGCCGTTGGCCTTGCCGTTCGCCGAGAAGGGGAACTTCGCGACCTTGACGTCGTAGCCCGCGTCGCGCGCCTGCTGCTCGGTGAGCCCGAACGACGCGACCTGCGGAGAGCAGAACGTCGCGCGCGGCATCATGCGGTAGTCCCCGAGAGCCATGGTCTCGGCCTTGCCGATCGTCTCGGCCGCGACGACTCCCTGCGCCTCGGCGACGTGCGCGAGCTGGAGCTTGGCCGTGACATCACCGATCGCGTAGATGTGGGGGACATTCGTGTGCATGAAGTCGTCGATCTCGATCGCACCGCGGTCGGTCAGCTTCACGCCCGTGTTCTCGAGCCCGTAGCCCTCGACGTTCGCCGCGAACCCGATCGACATGAGCACCTTGTCTGCGTCGATCGACTGCGTCTCGCCGCCGCCGTTCGGCGTGTACGTGACGGTGACCCTGTCGCCGTGGTCGGTGACCGAGTCGACCTTGGTGGAGGTGAGGATGTCGACGCCGTACTTCTTGTACTGCCGGGCGATCTCCTTCGAGACATCCGCGTCCTCGTTGGGAAGGGCACGGTCGAGGAACTCGATGATCGTGACCTTGACCCCGAAGTTGGTCATGATGAAGCCGAACTCCATGCCGATCGCGCCGGCACCGACGATGACGATCGACTTCGGCAGCTCGCGCGTCATGATCTGCTCTTCGTACGTCACGACGTTTTCGCTGAGCTGCACGCCCGGGAGCAGACGCACGCGCGATCCTGTCGAGATGATCGCGTTGTCGAACGTCAGGCGCTCGCTCGACCCGTCGGCCTTCGCGACGTCGATCGTGTTCGCATCGACGAACGATCCGCGGCCCTCGTACTCGGTGACCTTGTTCTTCTTCATCAGGAAGTGGATGCCCTTGACGTGCGTCTCGGACACCTTGCGGCTGCGATCCCACGCGGTGCCGAAGTCGAAGTGCACGTCCCCCGAGATGCCGAACTGCTCGGCCTGGTGGGTGAACACGTGCGCGAGATCGGCATTGCGCAGAAGAGCTTTCGAGGGGATGCAGCCGACGTTCAGGCAGACACCGCCCCAGTACTTCTCTTCGATGATGGCCACCGAAAGACCGAGCTGAGCGCTTCGCACGGCCGCGACGTATCCGCCGGGGCCGGCGCCGAGAATGACGACGTCGTAGTGAGGCATAGCTTCAAGCCTAGACCCCGCGCGGGGCTCCAGTGCCGGGGTAGCGACCCGTTCCGTCGCCGTTCAAACTCCGTCGTTGCGGCCTCGTGCGCGAACCATCAGGACGGCCACGAGAGCACCGCCGAGACCGATCACGACGATGCCGATGACGATCCAGACCGCGGTGAAATCGACACCCCCGGCATCCGTGTTCGTCTGCGTTTCGCCGTCGGCGCCACCCGCGTCGTTCGCGGTCGGAAGATCGGCGGGTTCGGATGTCTCGCCCACCGAGAAGGTGAGCTCACCCGAGATCGGGTGCCCGTCGCTCGAGACGATCCGCCACACGACCGTGTAGGTGCCGCGTTCGTCCGCGCCGGACAGCTCCTGAATGACGCCGTTGCGGTCGAGGACGGGATCGCCCTGCTGCACCTCGGCCCCCGAGGGCGAGACCACGAGCACCTCGGTCGCACCGGCACCCTCCAGCGGATTCGCGCTGTAGCGGAGGTCGATCGCGGTCGGACCGACCTCGACGATCTCGCCGTCCGAGGGCGTGCTCCCGATCAGCTCATCGTGCGCGAACGCCGCGGTCGGTGCCGCGACGAGGAATGCGCAGAGGGTCAGCATCAACGCTGCCAGCCCGGAGCGTCGGACGGCGGACGGGCGGCGCTGAGTCTGAGACATCACGTTCCGAGCCTAATCGACGGTCCCTGGGCGCCCACGGGGACGTGAGCACCGCACTCCGGCCCGTCGCGTGCGGATCCGATCGGCTAGTCTGGAGCGCGAGGAGGACAGCGTGTCAGAACAGCAGGACCAGACGCCCCAGGCCATGCGCCGCGAGGCCGAGCCGGCGCATTCCACGCCCGATACGACGCAGACGTTCGGACACGATTCCGACCTTTCTTTCGTTCCCTTCGGGTCCGAGCTCTCGCAAGCCGAACTCGATGCCATCTCGGCGCTCCCGGCGCGAGCGGCTCTGCTGCTCGTCCGTTCCGGCCCGACCGCGGGAGCGCGCTATCTGCTCGACGCCGAGGTCGCCACGGTCGGCCGGCACCCCGAGGCCGACATCTTCTTCGACGACGTCACGGTCTCGCGCCGGCATGCCGAGATCACGCGCCGCCCCGAGGGTTTCGAGATCGTCGACCAGCGCTCGCTGAACGGCAGCTATGTCGACGGCGAGCGCGTGGATCGCGCTCTGCTCGTCAATGGTGCCGAGGTACGAATCGGAAAGTTCCGTCTGACCTTCTTCATCTCCCCGGTCGATCTGCCGTTGCCGGCGGACGGCTGATGCCCGCGGCTCTCTCTCGAAGCTCCGCGCCGGGCGCGGGTCTGCTCAGCATTGGGCAGGTGCTCGCTCGTCTCACGCCGGAGTTCCCGACTCTGACGACCTCGAAGCTCCGCTTTCTCGAGGTGCAGGGAATCGTGACGCCGACCCGCACCGAATCGGGCTACCGCAAGTTCTCTCCCGCGGACGTCGACCGGCTGCGCCTGGCCCTCCAGCTGCAGCGCGATCACTACCTGCCCCTCAACGTGATCCGCGAGTATCTGAGCGATCTCGACGCGGGACGCAATCCGAGTCATCCGGGGCAGCAGCCGCCGCCCACGATTCATCCGCAGGGGCGCCGGTATCGCCGCGACGAGCTGCTTCGTGCGGCGGGTGCGACGCCTCAGCTGTTCAACGAGGCCGTGTCGTCCGGCATCCTGCCCGCCGCCGAGTCCTTCGGCGATCAGAGCGTCTCGCTGCTGCGTGCGATCGTCTCGCTCGACAGTCACGGAATCGAGCCGCGCCATCTGCGAACGATCCGTCAGAGCGCAGAGCGCGACGTCTCGCTGATCGAGCAGGCGCTGGCACCGCTGACGCACCGCGCGGATGCGCCGTCGCGGGCGCGGGCGAACGAAGTGGGGCCCGAGCTTGCGCGACGCCTCGACGAGGTACGCGCGATCTTCGTCCGCTCGGCGCTCACCCGGTTGCTCCCGTGACCGTTCCGGGGTGCGCGTCGGGTCGCCCGGCGTGTCGCGGCGGATGTCGTTGCTCGTCGACGGCGGGTGTCCTAGCGTGGGGGATGAGCCGCGCACGTGCGTCTCGGAACCGGGCGAGGAGGACGCGATGAACGCTGGCGAACTCGCCGACGAGACACGTTTCGACTCGGACCTGCTGTTCACGGACGGTCTTCCGGCGATGGACGACGAGGTCGGTTACCGCGGTGCCGTCGCGGCCCGCGCCGCCGGGATCACCTACCGTCAGCTCGACTACTGGGCCCGCACCGAACTGGTCGAGCCGACCGTTCGCGGTGCGAGCGGCTCGGGATCGCAGCGTCTGTACGGCTTCCGCGACATTCTCGTGCTCAAGTTGGTCAAGCGCCTGCTCGACACCGGAATCTCGCTGCAGCAGATCCGCACGGCCGTCGAGCAGCTCCGAGCGGCGGGCATCCGTGACCTCGCGGGCACGACGCTCATGAGCGACGGGGCATCCGTCTATCTCTGCACGTCCAACGACGAGGTCATCGACCTCGTCAGTCGCGGACAGGGTGTCTTCGGCATCGCCGTCGGCAAGGTTCTGCGCGAGGTCGAATCCACGCTCGTCGAGTTCGACCCGCAGACCGTCGACACGATCGATGAGCTCGCCGCCCGCCGTTCGGCGCGCACCGCCTGACCCTGTTCTGAGCTCCATCGGGGTGCGTTTCGCTGCACACGCCCGACGACCGCGTGTGCGGACTCCTCGCACAACGGACGCCCGCGCTCATCGAGCGGGGAGCGCGACGACGAGTCGAAATGACGCGTGGCGAGTCGTGCCGAAACCTAGATGCGGGCGTCGCCCGGGACGGGGATGCGGCCGGTGCGCATGACGCGATCGAGCAGTGCGTCGAAGTCGGCGGCGAGCTCCTGGGCGGAGTCACCGGGCCAGATGTGCAGGGGCTTCGCGGCGCCCTGTGCCTGCTGCAGCGACGTGCGCTCGGGCAACTGGGGGGACAGGACGAGGGGGCCGAACATGTCCCGCAGCTCTTTGATGCGGAACTGGTGCTCGATCGATTGCGGTCGCACGCGGTTGACGACGATGCCGAGCGGCTGGAGCCGGGGTGACAGGCCGCGGCGGATCTCTTCGATCGCGCGCAGGGCGCGGTCGGCGGCCGCGACCGAGAACAGGCCGGGCTCGGATACGACGATGACACGGTCGCTCGCGGCCCACGCCGTGCGCGTGAGGGCATTGAGCGAGGGCGCGCAGTCGACGAGCACGAGGTCGTAGTCGGCCTCGATCGTGGCGAGGGCTTCTTCGAGCTTCCAGACGTCGCGGACGCTCGGGTGAGGACCGTCGAAGTTGATGGCCGACGGGCTGCCGATCAGTACATCGATCGTGCCGGGGTGGACCTTCGCCCATCCGCTCGAGGTGATCGCCTGGCGGACGACCTTCTCTTTCGGGTTTCCGAGCACGTCGGCGATGTTGAGGCGCCCGGCGACCTGGATGTCCATGCCGGTCGAGACATCCGACTGCGGGTCGAGGTCGACGACGAGCGTTCGGACGCCACGAGCGAATGCCGCGGAGGCAAGCCCGAGCGTCACGGTGGTCTTTCCGACCCCGCCCTTGAGGGAGCTGACGCTGAGTACGTGCACAATCGTCTACGTTACCGTCCCCTAGGCTGTGGAACACACTCAGGTCCCAAGCGCCGAAGCTGTGAGGTGTCATGTTCCGCAAGATCCTTGTCGCGAACCGCGGTGAGATTGCCATTCGTGCCTTCCGTGCCGCCTACGAGGTGGGAGCACGCACCGTCGCGGTCTACCCGTACGAGGATCGCAACTCCCTGCACCGTCTCAAGGCCGACGAGGCCTACGAGATCGGCGAGCGCGGTCATCCCGTGCGTGCCTACCTCGATGTGGACGAGATCATCCGCGTCGCTCTCGAGAGCGGCTGCGATGCGATCTATCCCGGGTACGGATTCCTGTCGGAGAACCCGGATCTGGCCGAGCGTGCCAGCGCCAACGGCATCGCGTTCATCGGGCCGCCCGCGCGGGTGCTCGAGATGGCCGGCAACAAGGTCACGGCCAAGCACCACGCGATCGCCGCCGGCGTACCCGTGCTCGCCTCGACCGAGGCATCGGCGGACGTCGACGAACTCCTCGCGCAGGCGGAGGGAATCGGATTCCCGCTGTTCGCCAAGGCGGTGGCCGGCGGGGGCGGGCGCGGGATGCGCCGCGTCGAGACCAAGGAGGAGCTGGCTCCTGCCCTCGCCGAGGCGATGCGCGAGGCCGACAGCGCGTTCGGCGATCCGCGCATGTTCCTCGAGCAGGCCGTTGTGCGTCCGCGGCACATCGAGGTGCAGATCCTGGCCGATCAGGCCGGGCACACGGTCCACCTGTTCGAGCGGGACTGCTCGGTGCAGCGCCGTCACCAGAAGGTGATCGAGATCGCGCCCGCGCCGAACCTCGACGAGGAGCTGCGCCAGAAGCTGCACAAGGATGCCGTGGCGTTCGCCGAGTCGATCGGCTACGTCAACGCGGGCACGGTCGAGTTCCTCGTCGACACGGAGGGGGAGCGCGCGGGTACGCACGTCTTCATCGAGATGAACCCGCGCATCCAGGTCGAGCACACGGTGACCGAAGAGGTGACGGATGTCGATCTCGTCCAGTCCCAGATGCGCATCGCGGCGGGCGAGACCCTGGCGGATCTCGGTCTCGAGCAGGACGACATCCGCCTGCGCGGCGCGGCGCTGCAGTGCCGCATCACGACCGAGGACCCGACGCAGGGGTTCCGTCCGGACACGGGCAAGATCACGACGTACCGCTCGCCCGGTGGCGCGGGGATCCGCCTCGACGGCGGCACCACCGCGGCCGGGTCGCAGGTCAGCCCTCACTTCGACTCCATGCTCGCGAAGCTCACCTGCCGTGGGCGCGACTTCCCGGCCGCGGTCTCTCGGGCTCGGCGGGCCCTGGCCGAGTTCCGCATCCGCGGCGTCTCGACCAACATCCCGTTCCTGCAGGCGGTGCTCGATGATCCCTCGTTCATCGCCGGGGACATCGCCACGTCCTTCATCGACGAGCGTCCCCAGTTGTTGCGGGGACGCGAGTCGAAGGATCGCGGGACGCGCCTGCTGAACTGGCTCGTCGACGTCACGGTCAACAAGCCGAACGGCGAGAACCCGCTGTCGATCGACCCGGTGATGAAGCTCCCTCCGATCGATCTGAGCACGCCCGCTCCGGCCGGTGGGCGCCAGCGCCTGCTCGAACTGGGCCCGACGGGGTTCGCCCGGGCGCTGCGCGAGCAGAAACCCCTCGCGGTCACCGACACGACCTTCCGCGACGCGCACCAGTCCCTGCTCGCGACCCGTGTGCGCACCCGAGACCTCGTCGCCGTTGCGCCGTATGTCGCGCGGATGACCCCGGAGCTGTTCTCGGTCGAGGCGTGGGGCGGGGCGACCTACGACGTGGCCCTGCGGTTCCTCGGCGAGGATCCCTGGGAGCGGCTCGAGCGCCTGCGCGAGGCCCTGCCGAACGTCCCGATCCAGATGCTGCTGCGCGGTCGCAACACGGTCGGCTACACGCCGTACCCGACCGAGGTGACGGATGCGTTCGTGCGCGAGGCAGCCGCGACGGGTGTCGACATCTTCCGCATCTTCGACGCGCTCAACGATGTCGCGCAGATGCGGCCCGCGATCGACGCGGTGTTGGCGACGGGCTCCACGGTCGCCGAGGTGGCGGTCTGCTACACGGGCGACCTCCTCAACCCGAAGGAAGACCTGTACACCCTCGACTACTACCTGCGTCTGGCCGAGCAGATCGTCGACGCGGGTGCCCACGTGCTCGCGATCAAGGACATGGCCGGGCTTCTGCGTCCCGAGGCCGCCGCGCGCCTCGTGTCCGCTCTGCGCGCGCGGTTCGACCTGCCCGTCCACGTGCACACGCACGACACCCCGGGCGGACAGCTCGCGACGCTCCTCGCGGCCAGTGCGGCCGGTGCCGACGCGGTGGACGCGGCATCCGCACCCATGGCGGGGACGACCAGCCAACCGTCGCTGTCTTCGCTGGTCGCCGCTCTCGCGCACACCGAGCGCGACACCGGTATCGACCTGGACGCGGTCGCCGATCTCGAGCCGTACTGGGAGGCCGTGCGTCACCTCTACGCCCCGTTCGAATCCGGGCTGCCGGGGCCGACGGGCCGCGTCTACCGGCACGAGATCCCCGGCGGCCAGCTCTCGAACCTGCGTCAGCAGGCGATCGCCCTGGGCCTGGCGGACGACTTCGAACTGATCGAGGACATGTATGCCGCGGCCAACGGCATCCTCGGTCGCATCCCGAAGGTGACGCCGTCGTCGAAGGTCGTCGGCGATCTTGCCCTGCACCTCGCGGCGGTCAAGGCCGACCCGGCCGACTTCGAAGCCAACCCGCAGAACTATGACATCCCCGACTCCGTCGTCGGATTCATGGCGGGCGAGCTCGGGGACCTGCCGGGTGGATGGCCCGAGCCGTTCCGCACGGCCGTGCTGGCAGGGCGCACCGTGAAGATCGAGGTCGAACCCCTGGCCGCGGCGGACTCCGAGGCTCTGGTCGGCGACGCCGCGGCTCGACGCGAAGCGCTGAACCGTCTGCTCTTCCCCGTGCCGACGCGCCAGTTCGCGCAGGTGCGCGAGGTGTTCGGCGACGTCTCGCTGCTGGACACCTCCGACTACCTCTACGGCCTCGTCCCGGGTGAAGAGCACGCGGTCGAGATCGAGCGCGGTGTGCGCCTGCTGGTCGGGCTCGAGGCGATCGGTGCGGCCGACGACAAGGGCATGCGCACGGTCATGACGACCCTCAACGGCCAGCTGCGGCCGGTGTTCGTGCGGGACCGGAGCATCTCGGTCGAGGCCCGGCAGGCAGAGAAGGCGGACACCACGAAGGCCGGCCAGGTCGCGGCCCCGTTCTCGGGTGTGGTCACGCTGAAGGCCTCCGTCGGCGAGTCGGTCCAGGCGGGTCAGGCGGTCGCCTCGATCGAAGCGATGAAGATGGAAGCGGCGATCACGTCGCCCATCGACGGCGTGATCGAGCGCCTGGCGATCGGCGCAACCCAGCAGGTCGAGGCAGGAGACCTTTTGGTCGTGGTGCGCCCGGCGCAGTAATCTGGGGCGAGTACCATCCCCCCAACTGCAAGGTCCGGAGTTCCAGTGACGCCTCACGGCAAAGACCCGAGCGGCACCGACGACCCAGATAACGGGATCCTCGACGACGTGCCGTCTGTCGAGACATCGGGCATCGGATTGCTCGGCATGCAGACGGCGCACGTCAATATCACGCTTCCGGCGGAAGAAGAGGACGACGAGGACATCGTGGAGGGCGACATCGCCTTCGCGGGTGGATTCGTCACGATCGAGCTACCCGCCGTCGAGCAGCAAGCGCCGACCGATGAGATCGCCGACGACGTCACGGTCGAAGCGGCTGCGATCGAAGAGGCTGCGGTCGAAGAGGCCACCCTCGAAGAGGCCACCGTGGAGACCGCGGCGGAGGCCGACGATTCGGCACGAGGCCTCGATGACGTCATGCCCGACGAATCACCCCTCGATGCCAGCCCTCTCGAGGACAGTCCCATCGAGGACAGCCACATCGACGCCACTGCTGTCGAGGACACTCTTCCCGAGGACATCGCCCTCGCCGCCGCGTCCGAGGGCATCGCGGACGCGTCGGACGACATCGCCGCCGACGATGCCTCGTTCGCGGACCTCGACATCGAGGACGTGGACATCACGGACGTCGACGTCGAGCATGTCGCCCTGGACGATGCCGAGACGACCGGATTCGAGCCGATCGGCATCGCATCCACCCCTCCCGCGTCCCACGAGGTGTCACCGACCGCCGACCACCAGCCGCTGCGTG
>CAYZEL010000008.1:8832-31018 GCA_964477515.1 uncultured Microbacterium sp. | reverse complement strand
CTTCACGACGCTCGGTCGGCGCCTGCACGCGATCGGCGGAAACGTCGAGGTCGCTCGTCTCTCGGGCGTCAACGTCCGCTGGGCGCGCTTGCTCGCCTTCACCATGGCGGGGTTCGTCTCGGCGATCGGCGGCATCCTGCTGGCGGCACGCCTCGGCAGTGCGGCGGCCGAGCAGGGCGGCGACAACACGCTGTTCTCGGTCGCCGCCGTGTTCCTCGGCATGACCGTCATCCGCTCGGGTGCGGCGAACCTCGGCGGCACCATGATCGGCGTCGGGATCATCGGCGTGATGAGCAATGGTCTGAACATCCTCGGCGTGAACGCCTATGTGCAGCAGGTGGTCACCGGACTCATCATCATCCTCGCCGTCGTCCTGTCCGGCCTCAAGACGCGGGAGCGATAGCAACGCTCCCACGGGCCTCGCGACCCGGTAATCCGCGGGGCCATCACTCCCTCACAACCGACGCAATCACAAAGGAGTAGATACATGCGTACGAAATTCAAGGTGGCCGCGGCCGTAGCCGCCGCGGCGGTACTCGCCCTCACGGGATGTTCGGGCAGCGGCTCGGGCGGAAGCAGCGGCGGCAGCGATGACGCCTTCAAGGTCATCGCGTTCACCTCCGGCAACCAGACCCCGGTCGGCGCCTGGTGGGTCAAGGCCGTCACGGCCCAGGCGGAAGAGCTCGGCTGGGATCTGACGATGATCCAGGGCGACTTCGACTTCCAGAAGATGAACCCGGCCGTCGAGAGCGCCATCGGTCAGGGCGCCGACGTCATCCTCGACGGATACACCGACGTTTCGTCGATCGGGTCGATCGTGACCGCGGCGAAGGACGCGGAAATCCCGATCTTCGCGATGGACGCCGGCACCGAGGCGACGGATGCCTTCGTCACCAACATCACGACGAACCAGCAGCAGATCGTCGACAAGACGGTCGGCGCGATCGACGAGGCGATCGGTGGCCTCGAGGGCAAGACCATCATGGTGATCGGCCACGACCCGCACGCCGGCATCCGCCTGCGCTCGGCTCTCGCGGTCAAGGCGTTCGAAGCGGCCGGCGCGACCGTCGTGGGCGGCGAACCGCAGCAGGTCACGAACCCCGCCACGGGTCGTACCGAGGCGCTCAACTTCGTCGCCGACTACCTCTCGGCCAACCCGAACGGCCTCGACGCCGTCTGGGCCGGTTGGGACGACGCGGCGCTCGGAGCGGCGCAGGGTCTCGCCGAGGCCGGATCGACGGCCCCGGTCACGGGTGTCGACGCTCTGTCCGAGACGCTGGCGGCCATCGAGAAGGGCGGCAACATGCTCGCCACGATCGACCAGCCCTGGCCCGTCGTGCTCGACATGCTGATCAAGGACGTCGTGGCCTTCCAGAAGGACGGCACGATGCCGGCGAAGGACTTCGTCGACGTCGACGTGACGCTCGTGACCAAGGAGAACGCGGCGGACACCACCCCGTCCGACAAGCTCTAGCGGTCAACCGTTTCACCGCGGGGGCGGATGCTCCGGCATCCGCCCCCGCACCCCCACACATTCGCTCCACCCCACCCACCTCGAAGAAGAGGAACTCCCATGCGTCTCGACGGCAAAGTCGCTCTCATCACCGGCGGCGCCAGCGGCATCGGACTCGCCACCGTGCGCAAGTTCGTCCGCGAGGGCGCGAAGGTCATGATCGCCGACATCAACCTGGACCAGGCCGAGGCCGCCGCCCAGGCGATCTCGAACGAAGGGTTCGAGGGCAGCATCGCAGCGGTTCGCGTCGACGTCTCGGTGTACGCCGAGGTCGAGGCGGCGGTCGCGCGCGCGGTCGAGGTCTTCGGCAAGCTCGACGTCATCTTCAACAACGCGGGCATCGCCGGGGGCAAGCCGCTCCTCGACCACGATCCTGCCGTCGACTACGAGCCGATGATCCGGATCGACCAGGACGGCGTGTACTACGGCATCCTGGCCGCCGGACGGCAGTTCCGCGACCAGGGAACGGGCGGCGTGATCATCAGCACGTCCTCGATCTACGGCGAGCAGGCGGCCGAGCTCTCGTTCACCTACAGTGCCGCCAAGGCGGCCGTGATCTCGTTCACGCGCTCCGCCGCCTATGAGCTCGCCCAATTCGGAGTACGTGCCGTCGCGATCACTCCCGGCCGCGTCGGCACGCCCATCATCAACCAGTTCAGCGAGGAACTGCGGGCGACATTCGCCGCGGAGCAGCTGCGCAACAAGATGACCGAACCCGAAGAGATCGCCAACGTCGTCGCGTTCCTGGCATCCGACGAGGCGAACGTCATCAACGGCACCGTCGTGAGTGTCGACGACGGCTACTCGGTGTTCAAGCAGCGGCTCGACCTGCCGACCTTCTGAGGCGCGTGTCATGAGTGTGGATATCGAGACACCTTCCGCCGGGCTCGACGTCGCCTGTCACCTGAACATCCTGCTGGCGGATGTCACGTCGGATCTGCTGCCCGCGGCGCTCGACGCGCTGGCCGAGGCCGGCTACCGACGGGTCGTCCTGCCGCCCCTGGACCGCGCGGCGATCGACGTCGCGGGTCTGCGCCGGACCTTCGCGGCCCGCGGCATCTCTCCGATCACGATCGCGGGGCAGGCACCCGGAGCGGACGTGTCGGCCGAGGATCCCGACGAACGTGCCGCGGGAGCAGCGGCGCTGCGTGACGCGGTCGAATTGACGGCGTCCCTCGGCGGCGATCAGATGAACGGCGTGCCCTACGGGCTCTTCGGGCGCGCGAGCGGACCGATCTCGACGGCCGCGTTCGAGCGCTCCGCCGCTGAGGTCGGCCGCGTCGCCGACCACGCGCACGAGCGCGGCATCGCGATGACGTTCGAAGTCCTGAACCGTTACGAGACCTCGGCGATCAACACCGCGGTGCAGGCGATGCAGTACGTCGAGGCGAGCGGATCGGAACATCTGCGCATCCATCTCGACACCTTCCACATGGCCGTCGAGGAGGGCGATCTCGCCGCGGCGATCACGCACGCGCTGCCGCGGCTCGGCTACCTCGAGCTCGGTCAGTCGGGTCGAGGCGGACTGGGCAGCGGCGCGGTGGACGTGGCAGATCTGCTGCGGCACGCGATCGACAGCGGATACACGGGTCGGGTGGGTGTCGAGGCGTTCTCGCGCGGAGTACTCTCACCCGAAGCGGCCGACATGCTCGCGATCTGGCGGTCCCCGTACCTGGACGGTGTGGGGCTCGCTCAGGAGGCGATGCGTGTGATCCGTCGTGGATTCGCGCTGAGTACCGAGGGGCGCCGAGCGGCGCGACTCGCCCGGCTCTCTCACGAATAGACCAACGAAGACCCGGACGGCGTCTGGGGCACCTACTGAGGAGAACGACATGTCCAGCACGATCACCTCCACCGGAACCCTCATCGACGAAGCGGTGTTCGGCGGCAAGATCTTCATCGACGGCGCATGGGTCGCGGGCGAGGGCGGGACGATCGCCTCCGTCGAGCCGGCGACGGGCGGCACGCTGGCGACCGTCGGCATCGCCGGTCCCGGAGATGTGACGAGGGCCGCCGAAGGAGCGGCGCGCGCACAGAAGGAGTGGGCGGCAACGCCGCACCCGGTGCGCGCGGCTGTCCTGCGCCGGGCCGGACAGCTCTGGGAGCAGCACGCGGAAGAGATCGGCGGCTGGAACACGCGCGAGGTCGGGGCCATCCCGCCCCTGGCCGGATTCGCGCTGCACGTCACGGCCGCGGAGTGCTACGAGGCGTCCGCGCTCCCCTCCGCGCCGCTCGGCTCGATCCTCTCGAGCGAAGAGCCGCGTCTGTCGCTCGCGCAGCAGATCCCGGTCGGCGTCGTGGGGGTCATCTCGCCCTTCAACGTGCCCCTGATCCTCGGCATCCGTGCCGTGGCTCCCGCACTCGCGCTCGGCAACGCCGTCATCCTGAAGCCCGACCCGCGCACGGTCATCACGGGCGGCGTGTCGATGGTCCGCATCTTCGAAGAGGCGGGGCTCCCCGCCGGCCTGCTGCAGCTCGTCCCGGGCGGCGCGGACGTCGGCGAGGCCATGGTCGCCGATCCCCGCGTGCGCGTCATCGCCTTCACGGGTTCGACGCGCGCCGGCCGCATCGTCGGTGAACTCGCCGGTCGCCACCTCAAGCGGGCGCACCTCGAGCTCGGAGGAAACTCGGCCTTCATCATCCGTGAGGACGCCGACGTCGCCCAGGCCGTCAACCTCGCGACGTGGGGATCGTTCCTGCACCAGGGGCAGATCTGCATGACGGTCGGCCGTCACATCGTGCACGAGTCGATCTTCGAGAGCTACGTCACGGCGCTCGCCGAGAAGGCGGACTCCATGCACGTCGGCGACCCCGCGGCGGGTCCCGTGCACCTCGGTCCCCTCATCGACGAAGTGCAGCGCGATCGCGTCCACACGCTGGTCCAGGACGCCGTCGCACAGGGCGCCGAGCTGCGCGCGGGCGGCACGTACGAGGACCTGTTCTACCGGCCGACCGTGCTCGCGAACACGCCGAAGGATGCCGCGGCCTATTGCGAGGAGGTCTTCGGCCCGGTGGCATCCGTCGTCTCGTATTCGACCGACGACGAGGCCGTGGCTCTCGCCTCGGACACCGACTACGGCCTGTCGCTCGGGATCGTCACGCGTGATGTGCTCGGCGGCCTGGCGATGGCCCAGCGCATCCCGACGGGGATCGTGCACATCAACGACCAGACGGTCAACGACGAGGCGAACGCCCCGTTCGGCGGCGTCAGCGCGTCGGGAACCGGTTCGCGTCACGGCGGTGCGCAGGCGAGCATCGACGCGTTCACCGAGACGCGCTGGATCACGATGCGCCGCGAGCCGGGGCAGTACCCGCTGTAGCGGAGGAAGATCAGGGCCGCGTTCGGGACACTCGCTCGGGGCGGGTGTTCGGCGTGCACTCGGGCAGTGAGGGAGGGGCGAAAGAACGCCGAAACGGATGAGGAGAACGAGCGTCATTCAATAGTTATGTGACGGGCGTCACTATTTTCTTGACATTCACGATCGGGTCGCCCACGATGGCAAGGTCACACAGCGTCGTGCAGATCACTCCGGACGGAGCCGCCGGTGGGATCGCTCTCAACTGTGTCGATGACCCCTGACCGTCGACGAGAGGCCTGTCAATGAAGAAGAGTCTTGCCGCATTCGCCCTCGCAGCCGTTGCTGCGCTCACCCTCAGCGGATGCACCGATTCGGGCGCCAGCCCGTCCGCCGCCCCCACCGAAACGGGCGCCGGCGAACTCCGCGACGTCCGCGTCGCGGCCCTACCCATCGCCGAGACCGGCGCCCTCTGGGCGGCGATCGACGCCGGGATCTTCGAGGACCACGGCCTGAACGTCGAGGTCGTGCCCGCCCAGGGCGGCGCCCAGGCGATCCCCGCGCTGCTCAGCGGCGACATCCAGTTCGCCATCGGGCAGCCGTTCGGTCCGATCCGCGCCGACCTGCAGGACCTCGGCATCGTGATCATCGGCGACTACGCCAACAGCCTCACCGACGGCAAGGACGTCAACGCCGTCGTGGCGCTGGCCGCCTCCGGCATCGCGAGCCCCAAGGACCTGTCGGGCAAGAAGGTCTCGGTCAACTCCCTCGGAGCCGCCGGCGACCTGACGATCCGCGCGGCCGTCGACGCGGACGGCGGCGACTCCTCCACGATCGAGTTCGTCGAGGTCGCGTTCCAGGAGGCGAAGGCTCAGCTCGATGCCGGCACGATCGATGCCGCCTGGGTGCCCGACCCGTTCCGGGGCATCGTCCTCGGTGCGGGTGGCGTGTCCGTCGTCTCGCCCTACCAGGCCGTGATCCCGGGGCTGACCGTGCTGACGAACATCACCACGCAGAAGCTCCTCGACGAGGACCCCGACCTCGTGGCGGACTACTCCGCGGCGATGGCCGAGGCGCTCGCCTACGCGGCCGACAACGAAGACGCCGTGCGTGCGGCGATCGCGACCGGACTCGACATCCCGGCCGAGGCCGCAGCCGGTATCACGCTGCCGACCTTCACCTGGGAGCTCGACACCGAGAGCATCGAGACGCTCGGTGATCTGGCCGTGAAGTACGAGTACATCGACACGCTGCCCGACTTCGACCGTCTGTTGCAGCAGCAGTAGGCGCGTGGAGGGGGGTGCGCCGACGTGTGCGCGCATCCCCCTCTTCTCCGCTCTGCTCTTCTCCGCTCTGCCAGCCCCGCCCATCCCCCCATGCACCAGGAGCGCACGTGACCGTCATCGACGCGCCGGCAGACACCGGCTCGGCACCGCATCCCGACACGAGCGCCCGGTTGCGCCGGGGCAAGAACCTGCGCGCCGCGCGAAAGGTCGTTCTCGGGGTGCTCGGCGTCGTCGGCTTCCTCGTGACCTGGCAGCTCGCCTCGACGCTGCGCTGGGTCAACCCCGAGCAGGTGCCCTCGGCCCTCGACACCTTCAGCCGCCTCGGCGTCATGGTGACCGACCTCGAGTTCTGGCGGAACGTCGGCCGCACCATGACCGCGTGGGCCATCGGCCTCGCGATCGCCACGGTGGCGGGCACGGCGCTGGGCGCCATCGTCGGGATGGTGCCCTTCCTGCGTCGCGCGACGCACACGGTCGTCGAGTTCCTGCGTCCGATACCCTCGGTCGCGCTCATCCCGCTCGCCATCCTCGTCTACGGGCTGCAGATCCAGGCGGCGCTCGTCATCATCGTCTACGCGAGCTTCTGGCAGATCTTCGTGCAGGTGCTCTACGGCGTGGCCGACATCGACACGGTCGCGCGGGACACGGCTCGCAGCTTCGGGCTCACCCGGGCCTCGCGCATCCGGAATCTGGTGCTGCCGACGGCGCTGCCGTACCTGATGACCGGCTTGAGGCTCGCCGCCGCCGTCGCGTTGATCCTGGCGATCACGGCGGAGATGACGATCGGAAACCCGGGGCTCGGCCGAGAGCTCGCCGTCGCGGCCGGCATCGGCAACTACACGACGGTCTACGCGATTGTCGTGGTGACGGGCGTGCTCGGGCTGATCATCAATCTCGGCTTCCGCTACATCGAAAGACGCACGCTGTCGTGGCACCAGTCCGTGCGCGGGGAGGACGTCCTGTGACCCTCTACACCAGCACCGTGCGCACGCCCCGGCAGAAATCGCGCCTCTGGGCGAAGATGGGCGAGAGCACGCTCTACGCGATCGGCCTCCCGATCGTGCTCCTCGTCATCTGGGGGGTCTGGGGCACTCTCGCTCCGGCGAAGTTCTTCCCGAGCCCCTTCACGATCTACGAAGCGTTCGTGGATACCTGGGTGGGACCCGCCTTCGTCACGGACGTGCTGCCGAGCGTTGCGCGCCTTGCCATTGCGATCGTGCTGGCGGTCGCGATCGGCATCGCCGCGGGGACGATCATCGGCCTCACGCGCTGGCTGCGCGAGCTGCTCGAACCGATGCTGGAGTTCTTCCGGGCAATTCCGCCGCCCGTCCTGATCCCCGTCATCGCGGCGCTGCTGGGCATCAATCCGACGATGCAGGTGGTCGTGATCGTGGCGGGCTCGCTGTGGCCGGTCCTGCTCAACACGATCGAGGGCGTCCGCTCCACCGATTCGGTCATGACCGAGACGGCCCGCTCGTTCGCGCTCACCCGCTCCGAGCGCCTCTTCAGCCTCGTGCTGCCGGCGGCGAGCCCGCGGATCATGGCCGGCGTGCGCCAGACGCTGTCTGTCGCCCTGATCATGATGGTGATCTCCGAACTCTTCTACGCATCATCGGGCCTCGGCTATCAGATCAAGTTCTTCCAGACGAACTACCTGATCGCCGAGATGTGGAGCGGCATCGTGCTGCTCGGCCTGATCGGTGTTCTGCTGTCTGTCGTCTTCACCGTCGTCGAACGACGCGTCCTGCGCTGGTACCACGGAATCAAGGAGGTGGAGCGTGCCTGAAACGCTCCTCGAGGTCTCGCACCTCAAGAAGGTCTACGAATCGTCCACCGGCAACGTCGAGGCGATCGGCGACATCAGCTTCTCGATGCGGCGAGGAGAGTTGGTGGTCATCGTCGGCCCGTCCGGCTGCGGCAAGACCACGCTGCTGAAGTGCATCGCGGGGCTGCTCAAGCCCACGGCGGGAACGGTGGCCCTCGACGGCAAGAAGGTCGCGGGACCGCCGCCGAACATGGCGCTCGTCTTCCAGGAGTACGGGCGCAGCCTGTACCCCTGGCTGACGGTGCGGGGCAACGTCGAGCTGCCCCTCAAGCACAAGAAGCTGTCGAAGGCCGAGCGCACCCAGCTCGTCGACGATGCCCTGCAGGCCGTCGGCCTAGCGCACGCATCGAAGAGCTACCCGTGGCAACTGTCGGGCGGCATGCAGCAGCGCGTCGCGATCGCGCGCGCCGTCGCGTATCAGCCCGAGGTGCTGATCATGGACGAGCCGTTCGCGGCCGTCGATGCCCAGACCCGTGCGGACCTCGAGGACCTCGTGCGACAGCTGCACCTCGAGCGGGGCATGTCGATCCTGTTCGTCACGCACGACATCGACGAGTCGGTGTACCTCGGTGAGCGCGTCGTCGTACTCTCGAAGTCGCCGACGTGGGTGCAGGAAGATCTGGCGATCGACCTCGCCCCCGAGCGCGATCAGATCACGACGCGGGCGCTGCCCCGGTTCACCGAACTGCGCACGCACGTCTACGAGCAGATCCAGCGCGCCAAGCGCGGCGAGGCGATCCGCCCGACCGCGTGAGCGGACGGCGTGATCGACAGGACGTGATCGACAGGACGGAGCAACACGTGCGCGCTCGGCAACCCAAGCAGCTCTTGCTCGCTCTCCTGGGCGAGCTCGTCCTGGATCGCATCGGCGACCCGGTCCGCGCGAGCGTGTTGCTCGAAGTGCTGGAGGGCGCCTCGATCACGGCGCCGACCGCGCGCGCGATGCTGGATCGAATGGCACGGCGCGGCATGCTCGAGCGGGTGCGCGTCGGGCGAGAAATCGCCTTCGCGCTGAGCGACGACACCGGTGACGTGCTGCGCGAGGCCGCGGTGCGCGTGCACGCGACGCATCCGTTCGAGCCGAACGGGACCGGCTGGACTCTCGTGACCTTCTCGGTTCCCGAGGATCAACGTACGGTTCGTCACCGGTTGCGGGCCACGCTCGCGTGGGAGGGGTTCGCGCCGCTGCGTGACGGGCTCTGGATCGCGCCGGGAGAGGTCGACCTCGAGGCCGCGCTCGAGCCGCTCGGGGACGCCCTCGCTCCCCACGCCGTCACGGCATTCCGTGCCGAAGACCTGCGGGCCTACCCCGTCTCGCGGTCCGTGCGCGAGGCCTGGGACATCGACGCGATTCGGGCGGAACACGAGCGGTTTCTCGAAACCTGGGAGACACCCGGGGCGACAGACGGCGCCGCGACCGCCGTCTCGGCGCTCGTCTGCCTCGTCGCGGACTGGCTGGCGCTGCTGCGGGCGGACCCGCGTCTACCCGCGGAGTTCATGGGCGAAGCGTGGCCGGCCGAGCGTTCTGTCGCGGCCTATCGAGCGCGTCGCGAAGAGCTCGCGCCCCTCGCTGAGCAGGAGTTCACGGCGCTCCATGCCCGTTCGTTCGGGGCCGTCCCCGCTCCCGTGGTCGGCGGGCGCTGACGGGGAACAACGGGTGTCCTCGCCGCCGCACCCCGCCCCTGCGTCGTTCAGCGGCTGCCGAAGCGTGCCCGCAGGTCGGCCTTCCGCACCTTGCCCGACGCCGTGCGCGGCAGTTCGTCCACCACGATGACGTTCTTCGGGATCTTGTAGCGCGCGATCTTGCCATCCAACTGCGCCCGCACCGATGCGGTGTCGAGCACGGTGTCGGCCGCCGCATCCTCGCGGAGCGTCACGACCGCCCACGGGATCTCGCCCCACTGCTCGTCGGGCACACCGATCACGGCGACTCCCGAGACCCCTTCGATGTCGCTGATGAGGTTCTCGACCTCGGCCGGGTAGATGTTCTCCCCGCCCGAGATGATCATGTCCTTGAGGCGGTCCGAGATGTAGAGGTAGCCGTCGGCATCGAGGTATCCGAGATCACCGGAGCGGAACCAGCCGTCCTCGGTGAAGGCGTCCGCGGTGGCCTCGGGCATCCCGTGGTAGCCGAGGAACACGTTGGGGCCCGATATCTCGATCTCTCCGACCGTTCCGCGCGGCACCATCGCGCCGTTCTCGTCCGCGATCCGGACGTCGGTGAAGAAGTGCGGAAGACCGACGCTGCCCTGCTTCGCCCGCGTCATCGACGGGGCGAGGGACGTCGCGCCCGGCGACGTCTCGGTCATGCCGTAGCCCTGCGAGAACGAGAGGCCGCGCTCTTCGTAGGCGTTCAGGATCCGCGTGGGCACGGCGGAACCCCCGCATGTCAGCTTCGTGAGCGTCGAGAGATCGGTCGCGGCCCAGTCCGGGTGGTCGGCCAGCAGCTGATACGTCGTCGGCACGCCGCTGAGCATCGTGATGCCGTGTCGTTCGATGAGCTCGAGCACGCGGCCCGCCTCGAACCCCTTCTCGAGCACGATCGTGCCGCCCTTGAGGATCACGGGGAGCGCACCCATCCCGAGTGAGGCGACGTGGAAGAGCGGCGAGATGAGGAGGGCGACATCCGCGGAGACGACCTCGTAGTCCACGATGCAGTTCATCGACACCCAGGTCAGATTGCCGTGCGACAGGACGGCGCCCTTCGGCTTGCCCGTCGTGCCCGACGTGTAGATGATCGCGGCGGGATCCTCGAGCACCACGGCGGTGTCGGCATGCCCCGCGGACGACTTCCGCATGAGTCCTGTCAGGCCGGGCTCGCCGACCCCGCCATCGCCCGTCGGAATGACGTGGGCCACCCGGGCCGCCTCGATTCCCGGCGCGAGGCGCTCGGAGAACTCGGGGTCGTGGATCAGCAGCCGCGCACCGCAGTCCGACAGCATGTACTCGAGTTCGGGCGCCGCGAGGCGCGTGTTGAGGGGCACGAATACGGCCCCGAGCTGCGCGGCGCCGAACAGAACCCTCAGAAAATCCGGGCTGTTCTCGCCGATGTACGCGACGGCGTCACCCTTGCGGATGCCGCGATGCCACAGCAGCGCGGACACGCGGTCCGCGTCGTCGGCGAGCTGGCGGTACGTGATCCGCTCGTTCTCGCCGAACACCAGGGCGACCTTGTCGGGGCTCTTGAGGCGGCGCGTGAACATCCACGCGCCCAGTCCGTGGTTGTGCATCGTCGAACGACGGAGGGTCAGGCGTAGAAGCGCTGCAGGCTGCGGGCGACGACGGCGGGCTTGGTGCCGCCCTCGAGCTCGATGGTCGCGTCGACGGTCATCTGGATCCCGCCGCCGGCCTCGGTGACCTCCGCGACGGTCGCGTTGAGACGGATGCGCGAGCCCGCGGGAACCGGCGAGACGAAGCGGACCTTGTCGAGGCCGTAGTTGACCTTCGTCGTCGCACCCTGGACGTCGAGCAGGTCGACCCAGAGGGGGATAAACAGGGCGAGCGTCAGGAAGCCGTGCGCGATCGGCGCGCCGAAGGGGCCCTCCTTCGCAAGCTCGGGATCGACGTGGATCCACTGGTGGTCATCGGTCGCGTCGGCGAACGTGTTGATGCGCTCCTGCGTGACCTCGAACCAGTCGGAGTATCCGAGATCCTGACCGACGAGGGTGTGGAGGTCGGCGAAGGCGACGGTGGTGGTCATGGTGTTCTCTCTTTCGCGATGGCGGATGTCCGCGGTTCAGGTGAATGCGGCCTCGCCCGTCAGGGCGCGGCCGACGATCAGGGCGTTGATCTCGTGGGTGCCCTCATAGGAGTAGACGGCTTCGGTATCGGCGAAGAACCGCGCCGCGTCGTGCTCAAGCAGGATGCCGTTGCCGCCGAGCACCTCGCGTGCGAGCGCGACGGTCTCTCGTGCCAGGAGCGCCGTCTGCATCTTGGCGAGCGCCGAGTTCTCATCGGCGAACTCTCCGGCGTCCTGACGGAGCGAGAGCGCGGTCACGAGCGCCAGGGATGAGGTGAGGTTTCCGAGCATCCGTGCCAGCTTCTCTTGCACGAGCTGGAAGCCGCCGATGGGTCGCCCGAACTGCTCCCGCTCGCGGACGTAGCGGACCGCGGCCTCGAGGGCGCCGGCCTGCAGGCCGGTCGCGATCCACGCGACATCCGATCGCATCGCGCGCAGGATGCGAGACACGTCCCGCCAGGAGTCGACTCGCTGCAGACGGGCCGTCTCGGGCACGCGGACGCCCTCGAGTCCGATCGTGTAGTTCTGCATGGGCCGCAGCGAGATCTTTCCGTCGATGCGGGTCAGTGAGACGCCCGGCGTCTCGCGCGGAACCAGGAAGGCCTTGACCCGACCGTCGTCGGCATCGCGCGCGAAGACCGTGAGCAGGTCCGCATCGCCGGCCCCGCCGATCCATCGCTTCTCGCCATCGATGACCCAGGCGTCGCCGTCACCCTCGCGGCGAGCGGTCGTCTCGAGTCCGCCGGCGATGTCCGACCCGTGTGCGGGCTCGGTCAGAGCGAACACACCCCGGACGTCGAACGAGGCGATCCGCGCGTCGAGGGCCGCGACCTGTTGCGGCGACCCACCCAGGCCCACGGCGCTGCGGAAGAGACCCGACTGGGCGTTGTAGAGAGTCGCGACGGAGACATCCGTCCGCGCGAGAACGAAGTTGCGGAACCCCGAGAACAGGGACGAGGACGCCTCTTCGGGAGTGACGCCCTCGGGATGCATGAGGTCGAGCGGGATGAGCGCTCCGAGCACGGCCGCGGGCATCGTCGCCGTCTCCCACGCATCGGCCAGCAGCGGGCGCACCTCGCGGTCGAGCACGTCGCCGAGTCGGGCGAGTGTGCCACGGGCGGCGTCGCTCAGGTGGGCCTCGGCGAGTCCGAGGGGATCGAAGCCGAAGGGCTCGGCGCTGCGCAGGGTGGGGGTGCTCATGATGCGGGGGTGCTCATGGTGTGTCGGGCTCCACGGTTCAGCCCAACCCCAGCAGTCGCACCGCGTTCTGCTTCACGATCCCGGGCATGACCTCGGGCTTGAGCGCCGTCTGCTCGACGTCGCGCAGCCACCGGTCGGGGGTCAGCAGGGGGAAGTCCGAGCCGAACAGCACCCGGGTCTTCAGGTAGGAGTTCGCGGCCCGGACGAGCTCGGCCGGGAAGTACTTGGGGCTCCACCCGGACAGGTCGATCCAGGTGTTGTGCTTGTGCGTCGCGACCGACAGCGCCTCGTCCTGCCAGGGCACGGAGGGATGCGCCATGATGATCTGCAGCTCGGGGAATTCCGCCGCGACGATGTCGAGCAGCATCGGGTTGGAGAGCCCGAGGCGGAACCCGCGACCGCCGGGCATGCCCGCGCCGATGCCGGTCTGTCCGGTGTGGAAGAGCGCGACGACCCCGGCGTCCTGGAGCGCGGCGTAGAGCGGGAACCACGCGGCGTCGCTCGGGTCGAAGCCCTGCACGGTCGGGTGGAACTTGAAGCCGCGCACCCCGTGTTCCTCGACGAGGCGTCGCGCCTGATCCACCGCGGCTGCGCCCTTGCGTGGATCCACCGAACCGAACGGGATCAGGACGTCGTTGTTGTGTCGCGCACCCTCGGCGATCTCTTCGCTCGAGATGGGGGAGTGGCCGAGCGCCGTCTCGGAGTCGACGGTGAACACCACGGCCGCCATGTTGCGCTCGCGGTAGTAGGCGGCGACGGAGTCCAGGTCGGGCTGACCGATGTCCGAGCTGAAGTACTTCGCGGCGGCCGCGGCCAGATCGGGCGGCAAGGACGCGTGACCGTGGTCGTCCAGCTCGATGTGCACGTGCATATCGATCGCCTCGAGAGATTGGAGGTCGAGGGCGGGTTCGTATCTGCTCATCGTCGAGGAGGTCGTTTCGAGTGGTGTGCGGCGATCAGGCCTGAGCGGGACGCTGGAACTCGTCGGGCAGCGGCGGGAACGTCTCCCCGACGCTCTGACCGTGTTCGGCGAGCAGGGCGGGAAACTCGGAAGCGAGGTCATCCGCTGACCATCCGCCGTCGTGGTATGCCGTCGCGACGGCCTCGGGGTGCGACCAGACCTGCACGCGGTCGCCACCGATTCCGATCGCCTGACCCGTCACATCCGCTGCCGCGTCGGACGCGAGGTACGAGATGAGCCCGGCGACGTCGTCCGACGTGCCGAAACCGAGGTCGTGGCGGAAGAAGGCGGGCATCGGCTCGCCCTTCTGCTCGGCCTCGACGGCGGCGGCGAAATAGGGCAGGGTCGCGGTCATGGCGGTTGCCGCGACAGGGATGACGGCGTTCGCGGTGATGCCGGCGCGCTTGAGTTCGAGGGCCCAGGTGCGCACCATGCCGACGATGCCGGCTTTGGCCGCGGCGTAGTTGGTCTGGCCGAAGTTGCCGCGCTGGCCGGTGGGGGAGCCGATGCAGATGATCCGGCCGCCCTGAGCCTGTTCGCGCATCCGTGTCGCGGCCTCGCGGACGCAGGTGAAGGTGCCGCGCAGGTGCACGTTGATGACGGTGTCGAAGTCGTCGTCGCTCATCTTCCACAGCACGGTGTCGCGCAGGACGCCCGCGTTGGTCACGAGGATGTCGAGGCGACCGAAGGTGTCGAACGCGGTGTCGACGAGAAGCTTGGCGGTTGCGGTCGGCCCCACGGGCGCGACCACCGCGACCGCCCGGCCACCCGCGGATTCGATCGAGGCGACGGCGTCGGCCGCGACCTGCTCGTCGACGTCGTTGACGATGACGGATGCGCCCTGCCGGGCGAGTTCGGTGGCGTAAGCCAGACCGAGGCCGCGTCCCGAACCGGTGACGATGGCTACTTTGCCTTCCAGCAGCATGGATGACTCCTTCGTATCTCTCGCTCCATTAGAGCCTCGATAGTTGAGATTGTCAATTATTGAACACGGCCACCTTTGATACCATCGCTGCTATGAGCACCGAGCAGATCGCGACGCCCCCGGGGGGTGCGCTCGGCGGTGCGCTCGGGAACGAGATGAGTTTTCTGCTCGCCCGCGCGAACGCGCTCTCGCTCGCGGCGGGCAATGCCGCGCTGGCGGCGTCCGGATTGCGCGCACGGTCGTATTCGATCCTCGCGCTCTCTGTGGATGGATCGCGGCCGTCCCAGCGTGACCTGGCGGACTTCCTCCGGCTCGATCCCAGTCAGGTCGTCGCGCTCGTCGATGATCTGCAGGCCCGCGGGCTGGTCGTTCGCGAGCCCGATCCCGCCGACCGGCGGGCGAACGTGGTCGTCGCCACCCCCACCGGGCGTCTCGTGTACGAGCAGGCTCACGCCGCGGCGCGCGCGGCCGAGGAGCAGGTGTTCGGACGCCTCACACCGGTCGAACGTGATCGACTCGCGGCGCTGCTGCGGCTCGTGGCGTTTCCCGACTGACCACTGACTCGCCGCGTCCGCGCGCGCGGTTGCGCTGGGATTCGCTCAGCCCTGCATCATGCGTGCGAGGTCACGACCTGCCCCGCGGGAATCAGGAACCGCCCGAGGAACGTGCCGAGCGCGTCCGCGTCCAGGGGGAGCACCTGTGCGACGTACTGATCAGGACGAACGAGGACGAGGCATCCGCTCTCTCGGTCGATGCCTCGTTCGTCGAAGACGTCCGGGCCCGAAACCGCGGGTGTGAACACCTTCTCGTAGTCCATGAGTCCGTAGCGCCCCTTGCGGGGGCGCAGCAGGTCGGGGAGGGTCGCCGGGTCGACCGACCGATGGTCCTGCTGGAGGATGCCGCGCACGTCGAGCACCGCGTCGACATCTGCGTCCGCGGGAGTGAAGCGCGACACCGCGCCGTCCGGAGCGAGGAGCGCATCGCACACCTCTCGGAGCGCGGACGCGGGGTCATCGAGGGGGAGCGCGTCGCCGAAGGCGTACAGACGCCACCGTCCGTCGGCTTTCGCGACATGGCCGAGGTGGAGCGGCATCGCGTCCGCCAGGCGGGTCACGGGGGCGGAGTGGAATCTCTCGCCGATCGGGAATCCCTGCGCGAGATGTTGCCACCCGCCATCACCGGTCAGGAGAGCGGGTTCGTAGCGCGTGGCGACGCCGGCGGTGTACCGGCCCTGCTGCTGGAAGTGCTTCTGCAGCGCTGCCGGATCCACTCCCTCTTGTGAGCTCGAATCGGCTGCCTTGGCGCTTATCATCGCGGCCCACTCCCGGTCGAACGAGATCAGCTGCGCGGCAACGGCCTGACGTTCTGCGGAGTAGGTGTGCAGCAGGCCCGCGCGGGCGCGCCCCTCGAGGACGGCGGCGAGCTTCCAGCCGAGGTTGAAGGCATCCTGCATCGAGACATTCATGCCCTGCCCGGCCTTGGGGCTGTGGGTGTGGCACGCGTCCCCGGCGATGAAGACGCGGGGGTCCCGCGAGGCGACCTCGTCCGCGGGGACGTCATCGAACTTGTCGGTCAGTCGTTGACCGATCTCGTACACGGACCACCAGACGATCTCGCGAGCTTCGAGGCTGTACGGGTGCAAGATCCGGCGGGCTGCCGCGATGAGGTCGTCCACCGTCATCGACTCCCGCTGCACGCGCTCGCCGACATCGAGCTCGTCGAGCTCGATGTAGAGCCGAACGAGGTAGCCACCCTCGCGGGGGATGATGAGCATGTTGCCGGCGTCGCCCGACTGAATCACCGACTTGAATCGGATGTCGGGGTAGTCGGTGTCGGCGAGGACATCCATGACGCCCCACGCCTGATTCGCCGAGTCCCCGCGCAGCTCGCGCCCGATAGACCGCCGAACCGTGCTGCGTGCACCGTCGCAGCCGACGACGTAGCGCGCGTGGACGATCCGTTCGGCTCCCGCCTCATCGCGCAAGCGGACGGTGACGGGGTAGTCGCCGGACTCGTGGACGACGACGTCGATGACATCGTGCCCGTAGTCCGGAACGAGCCGACGGGGCGAGCGTTCCATCCGCTCGAGCAGGAACTGCTGCACGCGCGCCTGGTTGAGGATCACGTGGGGGAACTCCGACAGGCCGTCCTCGACATCCTGGACGCGTCCGCTGCGCACGATGCGCGCGCGGTCGGCCGCGTCGGGGCGCCAGAACACCGTCTCGGTGACCCAGTAGGCCTCCTTCAGGAGCTTCTCGCTGAAGCCGAATGCGTCGAACATCTCCACCGTGCGGCACGCGACGCCATCGGCCTGTCCGAGCTCGAGAGGGCCGTTCCGACGTTCGACGATGCGCGTTCGGATCCCGGGGAACGCCGCCAACTGCGCGCCGAGAACGCAGCCGGCGGGCCCGGTGCCGACGATGAGCACGTCGACGGTCTCGGGGAGTTCCTGTGGATTGCGGAGGGATTCATCGCTCGGCGGGAATTCGGGATCGCCCGTGTAGAACCCGTTCAGGTATGCCTGCATCATCGTTCCTCGCTGGGGGATGGGCGGGACAGATGCCCGCCGAATTAGTACGTATACGGAGGATATGTCACGACGAATGCGGGGTCAACAGCCGGTGCTCAGACGGCGGCGCGATAGGCGACGGGGCCGAGCGCGCGGAGGAAGTGCGCGCGTTCCCCTTCGTCCAGCGGATCGAGCAGCGCGTCCTGGACACGCAGCACACGCCCGCTGAACGCGGCGCACGCCGTCCTGGCTTCGGCCGTCAGCGTCAGCGTCCGTCGCCGCCTGTCGTGCTGATCGATGCCCTGAACGACCCAGCCCCGCCGACCGAGGCGCCGCACCAGGTCCGCCGCCGTCGACTTGTCCAGCGCCGCGCGTTCGCCGAGTTCGCGCTGGCTGATGCCCGGATTCTCGGCGACCACCTGCAGCGCGGCGTACTGCGGACCGGTGAGTTCGCGGTCGAACTCGTCGGCGAACAATGCCGTATGTACCTGCTGCGCCCGACGCAGGAGGTGGCCGGGGATGCGCAGTACGCGAGAACTCGCGGACCCCTCCGAATCGAACCGCGCCACGCGGGCGAGCCTCTGTACGAACCGCGCGCGCTCGCTCGGCGGCAGCGGATCGAGCAGCAACTCCTGCACCTCGTGCACCCGGGGGCGGAGCCGACGCAGGGCGGCTCCCGCCTCGGCCGTCGGCTCGAGTATGTCGCGACGTCCATCCGCGGGATCCCGGCGACGCTCGATCCACCCCCGCCGGGATAGGCGGTCGACGACATCCATCGTCGACGACTTGTCCAGCGAGGCGATCTCACCGACCTGGCGCTGGTCCACCCCGGGTGCCCCGATGATCGCCTCGAGCACCGCGTACTGCGGACTCGTCGGATCCATGCCCACGCGCGTGAACCAGAGCGCGTTGTGCACCTGCTGTGCCCGGCGCAGCAGGTGGCCGCACACCGAGGCCAGCGGCGGCATCCCGGTGACGGGCGTGGCGTGCTCGGGGTCGGCGGCATTCATTGCTTCGAGCATCCCACGACCGCGACGCCCTCTCGCGTGTCCGCGCTGCACAGCCGGTCGACCGACACCCCGCCGTGCGCGTACCGTGGAGGGGTGAAGATCACGGGCTCGACGGACTGGCGCGACGACCTCCCTTTCGGTGTTCCCGTGCTCGTCGCGGATGTCGTGCCCGGCGACCCGACGCGCTGCTCGGAGTGCGGCCCCGCCTCGGAACCGCGTGAACGCACCGAGCTGTGGGCGGTCCGGCGCCGTAACCCCCAGAGCCACGCCGGCGTCGTTCGCTTCCACTGCGCCGCGCATCTGCCCCCGCCGCCGGCTCCGGTCGAGTCGGAGCTGGACGCACGCGTGCGACGCTCGACCGCGCGCGCAGCGAGGGCCGCCGCACCCCGTCGACCGACCGTGCCCGAGCGGGTCGCGGCGGTCTGCCCGACCTGCTTCGTCGAGGTGCCGCCCACGGGTGTGTGCGGGATGTGCGGTGAGCGCATCGCCTGATCGGCACCCGCTCAGTCGCGGTGCGGCTGTCGCGAATCCAGAACGAATCGCGGCCGGCCCGCGAGCACGCCCGTCACCGACTGTGCGAGCAGCACCAGTCCCAGCAGGCCCAGAGACACCGTCCATCCGCCGAACCCGGCGTGCAGCGCCCCGAACAGCACGGGGCCGAGGGCTGCGATCAGGTAGCCGACGGATTGGGCCATGCCCGAGAGCGCGGCCGAAGCATCCGGCGTTCGCGCTCGCTGCGCCATCAGAGTCAGCGACATGCTGAGCGAGGCGCCCGAGGAGAGTCCCGCTATCAGCACCCACATGACGATCGCCCCGGGTGCGACCATCAGTCCGGCGATGCCGATGACGCCGACGAGCGGAATCGCGGCGGGGACGTATCGCTCGGCGGGGCCGCGCAGCAGGACCGGCACGATGATCGAACCGATGATCGTGGTGAGCTGATAGATCATCACGTCGAATCCGGCGACGACCTCCGAACGCCCGATCGACGTCGAGATCGCGGCGAGCCACGTCAGCATCATGTAGAAGGTGGTGGCCTGGAATCCCATGTACGCGGCCACCTGCCACGCGAGCGCGTCGCGCCAGATGCCGGTGTTCGACCGTGCGACCACGGGACGCGCTCGATGGACGGCGTGATGTCCGCGCGTCGCCCACGCCCACACCGCGATGGCCGGGATGAGCAGCCCGGCACCGATGACGAGCAGCGCGATGCGCCATCCGGACTGTTCGTCGCCGAGGAACGACAGGGGTACCGCGACACCCGAGCCGATCGCCCCGACGCCCCCGAGCAGCCCCGTGTAGACGGCCATGACGACCGGGACGCGCGCGGGGAAGTCCCGCTTGATCACGGCGGGCATGAGGACGTTGGCGACCGCGAGCGCGAGACCGATCAGGACGGTTCCGATCCACAGGCTGACGGTCGGGCCGGGCAGCGAGCGCACGGCCGTGCCCGCGAGCAGCAGCAGGAGCGCACCCAGCACCGCCCGGGACATCCCGAACCGAAGACTCAGCCCCAGCGCGAACGGTGACACCGCAGCCCAGGCGACGAGCGGCACGGCGGCGATCAGCCCGAGAGTGCCGACCGACATTCCCGTATCGGTGCCGATCTGGTCGAGCAGGGGGCCGACCGCCGTGATGCTCAGCCGCATGTTCGCCGCGACGAGGCAGACGGCGACGAACAGGGTCAGTCCCGCGGCCGGCGCACTCATGCCGACACGGTCGTTCTCTCCCACGGGGCGCGACGTGTTCGTTCGTACCGCGTTGTCGGAGCCCATGATCACCGGACTATAGCCGAGGCGCGGGCGTGCCCGATCCTCGGCTCCCAGTGAGCGGATGGCGGGGTTACAGGGCCGTCGAGAACGGCCAACCCGTATACGCCTCGGCGAGGTAGGTGCGCCCGGCCTCGGACTCCACGACGCTGCGGAGCTCGCCCACCTGGCGCAGACGGTCGAAGTCCGAGGCATCCGGTGCGACGTGCAGCATGCTCGTCATCCACCACGAGAAGTGCTGCGCCTTCCAGATGCGCTGCAGCGCGGTCTCGGCGTAGACGTCGATCAGGCGCTCGTCGTTCTCGAGCAGCAGCGCCCTGAGCGCCCGTTCGAGCAGCAGAACGTCGGCCACCGCGAGGTTCATGCCCTTCGCCCCGGTCGGCGGGACGGTGTGGGCCGCGTCGCCGACGAGGGCGACGCGCCCGGCGCGGAGTTCGTGTGCCACGAAGCTGCGGAATCGCAGCACGTCGCGCTGGAAGATCGGGCCGCGTTGCAGCGTCGTCCCGGGGACGCGCAGCTGGAGCTGTTCCCAGATCTCGTCCTCGCTCAGCGCCTCGGTGTCGGCGTTCGGATCGCACTGGAAGTACATGCGCTGCACGGTGGCGCTGCGCTGGCTGATCAGCGCGAACCCGTGGGGGGAGTTGCTGTAGATCAGCTCCTCCGAGCTCGGCGGCGCCTCGCAGAGGATTCCGAACCAGGCGAAGGGGTACTCGCGGAAGTAGCCGCCGGTCTGCGAGCCCGTGACGGCCGCGCGGGCGACGCTGCGGGATCCGTCGGCGCCGACCACGAACTCCGCGTCGATCTCGAGCGGGGCGCCGTCGGCGTCCTCGGCGAAGACCCGAGGGCGGTCGGTGCCGGCGCCCTCGACACGCAGCGCCGTCACTCCGAAGCGCAGGTCCTGCCCGCCCGCGAGGCGAGCGGCGATCAGGTCCTTCAGCACCTCGTGCTGGGGGTAGAGCCAGACGCTCCGCCCCGTCAGTCCCGGGAAGTCGATGCGGTGCCCCTGGCCCTCGAAGCGCAGTTCGATGCCGTCGTGGCGATGACCGACCGTGAGAACGCGATCCGATGCGCCGGATGAGTCGAGAACCTCGACGGTTCCGTGCTCGAGGATGCCGGCGCGGATCGTGCTCTCGATCTCATCGCGGGTGCGCTGATCGATCACGACCGACTCGATGCCGGCCGAGGCGAGCAGGTGGGAGAGGAGCAGGCCCGCGGGCCCCGCTCCGACGATCGCGACGCGCGTGCGGATGGTCTCGGTCATGGTGGCGTCTCCTTCGACGGGATGTTCTCCACAGCATCCAACCCACACCTCCACCCCCGCATCCCATTTCCCATTGAACGGGAACCCCTCTCGCGGGTTCAGGGGCTGGAGGCGAGGGCCGCGGAAATGCCCGCGGAGGCCCGGCGCAGTTCGTCGAGTGGGCCCGAGGTGGCGGCGTCGCGCGGGAGCACGACCGACAGCGCAGCGATCACCGCACCCCGCGCATCCCGGATCGGCGTCGCGATCCCGGTCGACACGCTCTCGATCGACCCGGGGGCGACGACATAGCCCACCCGCCGGATGTCGTCGAGCACGCGCGAGAGCACGTTCGGCTCGGTGATCGTCTCGGGCGACTGGGCGGCGAGCGGACCGGCGAGTACACGACGACGCAGATCCTCGGGCCCGAAGGCGAGCAGCACGAGGCCCGACGACGACGCGTGCAGGGGGAGCCTGCCGGCGATCCGCGTGATGTTCGCCCCGGCCTCGGGGTGGGAGAGGCGCTCGATGAACAGCGCCTCGTCCTGCTCGAGCACCGCGAGCTGGGTGTGCTCGCGCACCCGCGCCTGCACCTGAGACATGAAGGGCAGCGCCGCCTGCCGCAGGCGCAGCGCGTTCGACCCCCGCAGGGCGAGTTCCCACAGCCTCATACCCAGACGGACGCGGTGCTCGTCGTCGCGCTCGAGCAGCCCCGCGCGCACGAGTTCGTCGACGATGCGGTGCGCCGTGGACGACGGCAGCCCCGACCGCCGGCCGATCTGCGCCGCGGTCTGCACGGTTCGCTCGGCGCTGAAGGTGTCGAGCACGCGCACGATGCGTTCCGCCATCGTGTCACCCGTCGGCGAGTTCGCCATTCGCCCAAGATAGCCTCGGTTCGAGAGGGGAGGGACGATGC